>DASQHV010000310.1:0-11205 GCA_035631915.1 Candidatus Acidiferrales bacterium
GGGCGTGATGATCACTCGTCGATCGCGGAACAGCGACGGATCGGCCGCCGCTGCGCCGGTCGTTTCCTTGCCGGCCACCGGATGCGCGGCGACCAGCGTTCGCTTGCCGGTTATCAACGGCTCCAACTCGCGCACGACGAATCCTTTCACGCTGCCGACGTCGGTAACTACGGCGTCCGCTGCGGTGTGCTCGATCATCTTCTCGAGCGTCGCGCGCATCGTGAGTATCGGCACCGCCAACACGATCAAGTCGGCGCCGCGCGCCGCCTCGACGGGATCGCGCGTTGCGACGTCGACGAGCTGGCGCTCGAGTGCGACGTCAAGATTCGCTTGGGTCCGCCCTAGACCGACTACTTTGCCGACGGCGCCCGTGTGACGTGCGATATGCGCCAGCGAGCCGCCGATCAGCCCGACGCCGCACACGGTCATTTGCCTGAATAGTTGCGTCACTTTCCGATTACCGCGGTGAGCGCCTCGACCAGCCGGCGATTCTCCTCCGGCAGCCCCACGCTGATTCGCACGTGGCGCGGAAATCCGTAGCCGTTCATCGGCCGAACGATCACCCCGCGCCGCAGCAGCGCGTCGTAGACCGCGCGCCCGTCGCCGACGTCGGCCAGAATGAAATTCGCGTGACTCGGAACGAAGCTCACGCCCAGGCGGCGAAACTCGCCTTCGAGATATTCCATGCCCTCGGCATTAACTTGAAGCGTGCGCGCGACATGCGCGCGATCGTCCATCCCGGCGATCGCCGCAACCTGCGCCAGCGACGTCACGTTGAACGGCTGTCGCACGTTGTGGAGCATCTGGACGATGTCGGGCCGCGCGACCGCGTAGCCGACGCGAATTCCTGCCAGACCGAAAATTTTCGAGAACGTCCTGAGTGTGACGATCAGCCGCCGGTCGTCGTGGTCTTCGAGCGAGTCGGGATAGCCCGGGTCGCGCACGAACTCGAAGTATGCCTCGTCGGCGACGATCACCGCGTTCTCCGGCACCCGCGCGAGAAACTTTTTCCACTCGGCGCGCCGGTAAATCGTGCCGGTCGGATTATTGGGATTCGCGAGAAACACGAGCCGCGTGTTGGAATCGATCGCCGCGGCCATCGCGTCGAGATCGTGCGAGAACCCGTCGCTGGCCTTCGCCACGTGATGCTCCCCGCCGGCGGCCGCCGTCGCCAGCGGATAGATCGCAAACGAGTGCTCGGAGTACACCGCGTTCAGACCCGGCCGCACGAACAGGAAGGCGAGCAGGTTGATGACCTCGACCGAGCCCGACGCCGCGAAAATCCGCTCCGCACCGATCTTGTGATGCGCCGCGATTTTTTTGCGCAGCTCGTAGCTCGCACCGTCGGGATAGCGATTCAGTTCGGGCAGCGCAGCCTTGATCGCTTCGATCGCGCGCGGCGACGGACCCAGCGGGTTCTCGTTCGAGGCGAGCTTCACCGGCTCGTCGATTCCGAGTTCGCGCTGCAGTTCCTCGATCGGCTTGCCCGGCTCGTAAGGAGCGAGCGCGGCGACCGACGGGAGAACGAGATCTTGAGCTTTGACCAAGAGACGTGAAAGGCCGCCTCAGGAAGCAGCCGACCTGCCTTCAGGATACGATCCCAGCACCTTCAAGAACAGGGCCTTGCGCGCGAGCGCTTTGAGAGCGCGCGCCAGCTTGGGGTCGTCGCGATGGCCCATCACGTCGACGAAGAACAAGTACTCCCACGGGCGCGCGCGCAGCGGCCGCGATTCGATCTTCGAGATGTTGATCGCGTTGCGCGCAAACACGCTGAGCGCCTCGTTCAGCGCACCCACCCGATCCGCCACCGCGAACAACGCCGTCGTCTTGTCGGAGCCGCTGCGCTCCACGGCGCGCGGACCCATCACCAGAAAGCGCGTGGTGTTGGTGGCGAGATCCTGGATGTCCGCTTCGATCACGCGGAGCCCGTTCGCCTCTCCGGCCGCGCTCGACGCGATCGCCGCGCTCGATGCGTCTTCCGCCGCGCGGCGCGCCGCCACCGCGTTCGACGCCACCGCCTCGATCTCGCGGCCCGGAAATTTGGCCGCGATATAGCCGCGGCACTGCGCGAGCGACTGCTGATGAGAGACGATTTTCTTCACCCGGCCCGCCTCGCCGCTGAGCGACATGATGCAGTGCCGGACTGGCGCGAGCACCTCGCCGATAATCACCAGCGGCGTATCGATTAGCAGATCGAGCGTCAGCGCCACCGAGCCTTCGGTGGAATTCTCGACCGGCACCACGCCAAAATCCGCGCGCTTGTTCTCGATCGCCTGAAACACCGCTGCGATCGACTCGACCGCCACGAACTCGACGCTGGAGCCGAAGCGCAGCACCGCCGCCTGATGCGAGTACGTGTGCTCGGGACCGAGAAACGCCACGCGCGGCAAGTGCTCGAGCGCGCGGCAGGCGGAAATTATCTCGACGAAGATCCGCTTGACCTGCTCGTCGGCCAGCGGGCCCTGGTTCTCGGCGAGCATCTTCTCGATGATCGCGCGCTCGCGCACCGGCTGATAAACCTCGCCGCCGCCGTTGTGCTTGAGGCGCCCGATTTCCGCCACCAGGCTCCCGCGCAAAGACACCAGCCGCAGGATCTTGAGGTTTACCTCGTCGATCCGCGCGCGCAGATTTTCGATTGACGGCGGTTCCGCAGCCGCCTTTCTGCCCGCCCGTGATGACATTGAAAGTGAATGGCTAACCGATTGGGGCGTCGTTTTCAACGCGCTGCCGCTCGACGAACGCCGACCCCATCGCGGCAAACTTTCGTTCGCGGGCGCGCCGCAACTCACCCGGCTTGAGCTTGACCAACGATTCCAGATGACGCGCCAGGGCCGCGCCCAGCAGATGTGCCGCTTCGTCCGGCGCCGTGTGCGCACCGCCGGCCGGCTCCGCAACCACCTCATCGATGAGACCGAATGCGAGGAGGTCGGGCGCCGAGAGTTTCAGCGCGTTGGCCGCGATCGCAACGTTTTCCTCCGTCGCTTGGCGCCACAGGATCGCCGCGCATCCCTCCGGCGTGATCACCGAGTAGCACGCGTTCTCCTGCATCAGCACCACGTTCGCGACACCGAGCGCGAGCGCGCCGCCGCTGCCGCCCTCGCCGATCGCACAGGCAACTATCGGCACCGTCAGCCGCGCCATCAACTCCAGGTTGCGCGCGATCGCTTCGATCTGCCCGCGCTCCTCCGCACCAACGCCCGACTCGGCGCCCTGGGTGTCGATCAGTGTTACCACCGGCAAGCCGAAGCGCTCGGCGAGCTCGAAAACGCGCGCGGCCTTCCGGTAGCCCTCGGGATGCGGCTTGCCGAAATTGCGCTTGATGCGCTCGGTGGTCGAGCGGCCGCGCTGATGGCCCACCAGCGCGACGCAGCGCCGGCCAAAGTAGCCCAGCCCCGCGACGATCGCGCCGTCGTCGGCAAAGCGGCGGTCGCCGTGAATCTCGAAGAAGTCGCGAAAGAGCAAATCGATGTAATCGAGAGTCTGCGGCCGCGACGGATTTCGCGCCAGCCGCACGCGCTCGATCGCGGTGAGCGAATCCGCCGCATCCGGCGCAACTCCTGCGGCGCCATTCGCGCGATGTTTGCCGCCGCGCGCCCTCTTTCCGTTCGAATTATTTTTCAAAGCTCGTTTGCGATCATGCGATCGCCCGAAAAGAATCTCTCAAACAAAGACAGAGCCTGAATCGCATCGCGCTCTGCGTCAAGCCACACGATACTATTGTCGCGACGGAACCAAGTGAGCTGCCGCTTGGCCAGACGGCGCGAGTCGCGCTTGGCCCGCTCGATTGCGGCGCCGAGCGTGATCTCACCCCGCAGATGCGCTGCGATTTCCCGGTAACCAATCGTACACAACGGCGGTTTTTCGGGCGAGTAGCCGGCCGCGATGAGCGCGCGAACTTCGTCGGCCAGCCCTGCTGCGACCATCGCGTCGAATCTCCGATCGATTCGCTCGTAGAGTTTCTTGCGCTCCACGTCAACTCCCACCGTCAGGCATTCGTAGTCCGAATCGGCAAAGCGATGACGCCGCTGATGCGCCGACATCGGCTCGCCGGTCAGCTCGAAGACCTCCAGCACGCGGACTATTCTATAGAGGTCGTTGACGCCGATTCGGTTCGCCGCTTCGGCGTCGATCTCGCGCAGCCGGTCGTGCAGATACACGACGCCCCGCTCCGCCGCGACCGCGGCCAGCCGTTCGCGAATCCCGGGCGACGCGGGCGGTCCCTGGAAAATTCCGCCGCGAATCACGCGCAGGTAAAGTCCACTGCCGCCGACCACCAGCGAATTTCGTCCGCGTGCCGCGATCGAGACTATCGAGGCGCGGGCCAGCGCACCGAATTCAGCCACGTCAAGCGGCTCGTTTGGCTCGCGCACGTCTACAAGATGATGCAGGACGCGGCCACGGTCTTCCGCAGACGGCTTGGCCGTCCCGATATTCATGCCGCGATAAAACTGCCGCGAATCCGCGTTGATAATCTCTGCCCCGACGCGCTCCGCCACCGCCATCGCGAGCGCCGACTTTCCAGCCGCCGTAGGACCGACGACGAAGCCGACTCTCGTGCGGCGTGCGGGCCGGACGCCGGACACTTCGCTCGCCGCGCTCATCGCCGGAACATGCGCTCGATTTGCCCGCGGCCGAAGTGGATGTGTACCGGACGTCCGTGCGGGCAGTTGGTTTTGAATTCCGTGCGATCCAGTTCAGCCAGCAGCGCATGGATCTCCGGCATCTCGAGCACCCGGCCGACGCGCACTGAACCGTGGCAGGCAAGCTGCTTCAGCCAATTCTCAAACGCCGCTTCGCCGCCGCCGCGAAATCCCGCGTCGCCCATGCTCTCGATCATGTCGGACAGCAGCTTCGCGCCACCTTCGGGGCCGAACACCGCCGGCGCACCCTTGAGCAGAATCGTCGTCGGACCGAACGGCTCGACGTCGAATCCCATCGCGCGGATTTCGGTCAGAGCGGCATGAATCTGCGACGCGCGCGCCGGATTCAACTCCACCGAAACCGGCGTCAGCATCTGCTGGATGCGGATTCCTCCGTCGCGCAGCTCGGCGCGCAGCCTCTCGAACGTGACTCGCTCGTGCGCCGCGTGCTGATCGATCAGCAACATCCCGTCGTCGCCTTCGAGCGCGATATAGCCGGCGAAGATTTGCCCGAGCACCCGCAAGCGCGAGTACATCGGAATGGGCGCGGCCGCCGGCGCAACGGCCGACGGAGCAGCCCCGCGCGCGTCGCGATCGTAGGCGAGACTCAGCGGGCGCTGAAACGTCGCGGCGTTCGGGGCGTCCGGCACCAGGCGCAGCGGAGCGTTGGATCGCGCGTCCACTCCGCGACCGGCAGCGGGAGTCCCGACCGGCTTCGCGCCCGTATCCTGCTCGACTGCGGACGACATCGTGATCAGTCCCATCGCCGTGTCGTCGCCGGCCGGTGCGGATCCCACCACGTGCAAATTGGCAGGACGCGGTGCGTCGCCGGTCTGATCGGACAGCCGGTCGCGCAGCGCGTGATAGACGGCGTCGAACACCGCGCCGCCGTTTCGAAACCGCACCTCGGTCTTCATCGGATGAACGTTCACGTCGACGTCTTCCGGACGCATCTCGACGAACAACACGGCCGCCGGATGCCGCCCGCGCGGTATCAGCGTCTGGTAAGCCTGCTCGACGGCGCGAATCAGCGTGCGGTCGCGCACCGCGCGGCCGTTGACGAAAGTGTAAATCATGCGACCGCTGGCGAATGATTCCTGGCTCGTTGCGGCCATCCCGCGCGCGCGAATTCCGGGCCGTTCGAGCTCAAACGGCAGCATCTTGGCGGCCAGCTTGGGCCCGAAAATTTGGCGGATTCGTTCCAGCGCCGAGGTCGCGCGCGGCAAATCGAACACGGTGCGTCCGTCGGCGGCCAGCGTGAATGCAATCTGATGATTAGCGAGCGCAATTCGCTGGAAGGCCTCGGCGATCGCGCCCTGCTCGGTCGCAAGCGTCTTGAGAAATTTGAGCCGCGCCGGCGTGTTGAAGAAAAGCTGGCGCACTTCGATTCGAGTGCCCGCCGCGATCGCGCACGCGCGGACGTCCTCCATATTGCCGCCCTCGGCCGTGAGTTCGATTCCCTCCGGGTCGACGGCGCGCCGCGTCATCATATGCAATTTTGAGACGCTCGCTATCGACGCAAGCGCTTCGCCGCGAAAGCCGAGCGTCCGAATCGCCGTGAGGTCCGCGGCGCTGCGAATCTTCGACGTCGCATGACGCCGCAGCGACAGGATCGCGTCCTCGCGCGTCATGCCACAGCCGTCGTCGCCGACCGCGATCAGCGCCGAGCCGCCGCCCAGGATCTCGACGCTTATCGATCGCGCGCCCGCGTCGAGCGAATTTTCCATCAACTCCTTCACCGCCGACGCCGGCCGCTCGACGACCTCACCCGCCGCGATCTGACTGGCGACCTGCTCGGGCAATATGTGCACTATATGTTCAGGCATTGATTCGCCGGCGCGCCGACACTTCGTCCCGATGTGGATTTTAGCCTTGCGGCAGGCTACTCAAGCAAATCCCGCGCGCGGTTTAATTCGCCGCGCCCTACGCGCGTCGGTTGAAGTTCCAGGCTGGTTTTGAAAAGCTCTCGGACCATCAGACTCGCCGGAGCGCACAACCGATGGTCAAACTTTTAGCGACGCTGCTCGGTGCGGCATTCTGTCTTGGCGCCGCAGCAGCAGCCGCACACGCCGCGCCGATCAAAATCGGAGTCGGTGTGATCGGCCCCATTTCGCCTCAGACCGAGGCCGACATCGACAGCCTGGTTGGCGCGCTGCCCAACGTGAAGGCGGTGCCGATTCAGCCGCCCGGCGACGTCGACGCGTGCGTGAAGCGATTTGTCGCCGGCGAGGCCGACGATCGCCTCGACGCCGTGATGGTCGTCAGCTTGCCCGTCGATTCGTTCCAGACCCAGCGCGACGCCAACGAGGCGCGCTTCACCGGCGCGTACGAAATCTGGACGCTCAACCTCTCGACCCTGGCCGAGGACCGCCATCGCTTTACCTTCTCCGACAGCGAGCCGGTGATCGGCGGCGCGACCGCAATTCTTGCGATGCCGGCGCAGTTGTTCGCCGAGCGCGCCACCGGCAAGAAACTGATTTCGAGCGACCAGTGGCAGGCGTTCGAGGCGGTGCAGGCGCGCGTCGAGTCCAAGCTGGTCGCGGCGACCAAGCTCTATCTCGCGACCGCGCCGATTCGCGATACCACGCCGCTGAATTCGCTCGACACGGCGAAGAGCCTGCTCGATCGCGGCGACGGCGAAACGGCGATGGCAGTGTTCAAGAGCAGCGGTCTCAACAATCCTGAGGTTCAACGCATGATCGCGGCCGCGCAGGTCCAGATGCGGCGAATCCAGGCGCAGGCGCTGCTGGGCAAGACGCTCGGCGCGATGGCGGGCGGCAACGCCGCGAAGGCACGCACGCTAATCGACGAATACGAAAAGGCGCCCACCGCCGAGAGCGCGCGGGCGGACTCGATTCGCCGCGTGCTCGCGACCGACACCGATCACCGCGCCAATTCTATTTACGACGGCGTGCTGAGGTCCGACGTCCCATCGCTCGACCACGCCGCCTTCGTCGCGATGATCAAACAGTTGTTCAGCGAGGAGACCGGCTCGGCGCCCGATGAAATCGTCGTCGGCGCAAAGGACGTGACGATCGCGGACAAGGCGGCCGTCAAGGGCGTCAAGGAACAGCTCGACACCTACGCGGGCGCCGTCGGGCGCAGCGCGTGGCTGATGAGCCTGAAATGCGGATGCGAGGCGGGCGCAGTGCTGACCGGCGAGGCAGTGGGCGGCGCAATCATGAAGGCGAAATTCGCGCCCTCTTTCAAGCGGGCGCAGGTCGGGCTACCATAGCGGGATCATTCACGCACGAACGGGAATACCTGTGAGACATTGCGCATATTGCAAGAAGCAGCCGTCGGTCGGCAACAACGTCAGCCACGCCAACAACAAGACCAAGCGGCGCTGGAATCCCAACCTGCAGGAAGTCCGCGCGAATATCGGCGGCAACGTGCGGCGAGTGCTCGTCTGCACGCGATGCATCCGCAGCGGCAAGGTCAAGAAGAGCGCCTGATCGAATCAGAGCAGCGCGGTGAGCTTCTCCGGCGGCCGCGCGATGATCGCGCGCTTCCCGCGAATCACGATCGGACGCTGCATCAATTCGGGATACTTCTCCAGCAGCGCGACGACCTTCGCCTTATCGGTGTAGTCGTCGGCGTTCAGGCCCAGTTCCTTGAAGCGCTTGTCCTTGCGGACCATGTCCGCCACCGGTCCGTCCAGCAGCGCGGCAATCTGCTCCAGCCGTTCACGCGGGAGCGGCTTCTTCAGATATTCGATTGTGTCGAACTCGACACCGCGTGCGCGCAGCAACTCCAGCGCGCCGCGCGAATTCCCTCAGCCAGGGTTATGAACCAGCGTTATCCGCTCCATAGAAACCTCGTTGACCGTGCATCGTTCGATCTCGATCAGCATAGCGAGAGCGGCCGCGTACCTTCAAACCGCGCTCGACCCGCCGTGCGCGGGCTTTGATGAAATTGCGGCGAGCGGATAGAATCGCGCCGGTTGGCCGCAGGGCGAAGGAGTCATCGTGAAGAATTGTCCGAAGTTTCGGTCGCATGGCAAATCCGGGCGTCGCGTGAAAGTCGCGCATGCAATTTCGCTGAGGGGTATCTCGGCGCGCACCGTCGCCGTGACCGCCGCCGCGGGTCTCGCAATCTGCTTCGCCGTCAGCGCGCTTACCGCCAGTGCCGCCAATGTCAGCGGCATGATGTCGTATCGCAACGGCGCTCCCGCCGACAAACGTCAACTGCACTACGAAAATCGCGTCACCGGCGACATGTACGTCGCGCCCACTAACCCCGACGGCACGTTCAAGGCCAACCTGCCGCCCGGACTTTACGATCTGCGCGCCGAGCGCGGCGTCATCCTCGCACGCAAGATTCGCGTCGACGCCGCCGACGTCAATATCGGTCACGTCGTCGAACCCGCCCCGCTCGACGTGCATCGGCCGTTCCAGCGTGAGGGCGTCGCCGAAGCGATCGTCGTCAGCCCTGCGCCTTCAACCGCCAACCTGACCGGCCGCCCGCTCGAGGCGATGCAGTACGGTCACGAGGTGGCCGGGCAGTTTGGCGCCCCGCAGGGAACTCCTGCGCCTGAATCCACGCCGCTCGGAGAGGAAACCCCGGTGGCCGTGCCGTCGCCGTCCACGCTGCGCTAGTTCTCGGCTCGCGACCGCGGCCGCAGACCCGCGTGAAGTTCAAACTCCTGCACCGGCTGGCATTCGCAGGCGCTGCGATTAGCGCCTTCTACTTCGTCTCGATGCTGGTTACGGGCGGGTACGTCGTCAATCTGGCAGGCCTCCGGTTCGAGGCGACCAAGCTGTGGCCGGCAGTCGTCGCGATCGCCGCCTTTTCACTGCTCGGGTTGATTCTGCGATGCGGGTCATTGTCCGGCGCGTTGCTTACGCGCCCCGGCGCGGTCGTTTTCTGTGTCGCGATGATCCTGTTTCTGGCTAATGGACGCACCATTTCCGGCGGCGACTCGGTGCCCGCGAAGAATCTGCCACTGAGTATCCTGCGCGACGGCAACTTCTATCTAGACAGACTAGTGCCGCCCGGCGCGAAGAAGGTTCCTTACTATCTGCGTGAAGCCGGCGGACACTATGTGTCTGACTACCCGGTCGGCGCGGCGCTCTTCGCTTTGCCGTTCTATGCGCCTTCGATCTTCGCGAAGGTGAGTCCCGAAAGTCGCGTTTTCGGCGAGCTGGAGAAAATCTCGGCCGCGACAATCGTCGCGCTCTCCGCCGTGTTGATCTATCTGGCGGCGGCGCCGATGGCCGCGAACTGGATGGCGCTGCTGATCGCCATCGTGTATGCGGCCGGTTCGAGCAGCCTGAGCGTCAGCAGCCAGGCGCTGTGGCAGCACGGGCCGTGCCAGTTGGCGCTGGCCGCTGCGATCTATTGCCTGGTCCGCGCGCGCTACGATCCGCGATGGGCCGCGTACGCCGGATTTCCGCTGGCGATGGAGGTCATCACGCGGCCGGCTGACGCCCTGATTGCCGCGCCGCTGGCGGTCTTCGTGCTGTTCAGCTACCGGGCTCAGATCGCGTGGTTTCTCGCGGGGACGATACCGCCGCTCGCATTTCAGCTCTGGTACAACACGCGCTACTTCGGCATACCCCTTCGCACACAGTACTTTGGCGCACAGGCCGCGGTCGGGGGCCAGCAGGTTCCGGCGGCCGGATTCTGGGCGACACCGCTTCATCAGGGACTTGCGATTTTGCTGCTAAGCCCCGGGCGCGGACTGTTCTTCTACTCGCCGATTTTCATTTTGTCGTTGGTCGGGCTGGCGCTGGCGTGGCGGCGCGGTGGCGACGTGCTGCTGCGTTATCTCGGGGCTGGGGTGATCCTGACGATCGTCGTCGCCGCGAATTGGCATCGTGCGACCGGCGGCAATTCATTCGGGCCGCGACTGCTCGCCGATCTGGCGCCGATCCTCGCGTTTTCGCTCTATCCGTTGGCGCCGCTTTTGCGCGATCGCCGCCCGCTTCGAGTGGGCTTCGCGATTCTCGCCGCGTGGTCGATTGCCGCCCATTCGATCGGCGCATACTTTGGCGATCGCGGCTGGAATCGATGGGCGCTCAGAGACCCTGACTCGCGCATGTGGCTATTCACCGATAACCCAGTTGTTAATCCAATAGAACGCTTCGTCGATGCTTCGATAATCTCCGCTCGACACCTCCCGACCAGCCGCGATTTACCACTTCTGCTCGGAAGTGAGTATAGCCTTCGGACGCAAGTACCTATCTCCACCGCGCCCGGACTGCCTATTGTAGTTTCAATCCGCACGACCAATACGGGCCGCGCGGTCTGGCTAACGGGGCGCTCGGATGAGCGTGGAACCGTCAGCTTGACGTGGATCTGGAAAAAGGACGGAGTGGCTGCCGGGAAGGAGGCAGGCCGCCGCGAACTTCATCGCGACGTGTTCCCCGGCGATTCGATCGATCTCGATGCGTCAGCGTTCGCGCCCGAAACACCTGGCGACTACACGCTCGAGATTTCCCTCAGTGCGGAAGGGGCCGCGCAGTTCGGCGATCCGCCGGCGCCTCCGATCGAGGTGAGCGTGAAGGTTCTTCCTTAGATTGTTGCGGAGGTTGAGATTTTACGGTCGCGAGGAACTGGAGTT
>DASQHV010000311.1:0-1695 GCA_035631915.1 Candidatus Acidiferrales bacterium
GTGCAAGTTTGTGACGGCGCTTCAACTCGAGCATGAAGGGGCGCAACTCGACGTGCGGCCGCAGCATCCGCAGAAACGGCGTCTGATCCATGCTGCGGACGACCTGGTGAATGCGATCGAGCACGGCTTGGTCGCCACGCGCGCGCGCCTTAAAGACGTCGCTCGCGGCGTATGAAATCGCGTTGACCTCCTCGTGCGGGTCGAGCGGCGGCTCGCCGAGCTGGGCAAAGATCCAGTTGTAGTAAGCGACGTTCGATTCCGCTGAATCGAACAGGACGCCGTCGGCGTCGAACATCACCAATTCAATCATGTTGAACAGCTATTGTGCGCGGACGGTGCGCGGCGCGCCAGACGGCGCAGAAAAAGATCAGTGCGATGCGCGCTTGCGGGCGGCGCGCTCGGGGACGCGCGCATGATGCGGCGCGGGACGGCGCGGAATGGCGACCACCTCGCGCGCGCCGAGCCGCTCGCCGCAATGCGAGCAAACCAGTTCGGCAGAGGTTTTCGCGCCGCACGCGCGATGAATCAGCGTCATCGGCGGACCCGCCTCGTCGCAGAGCCAGGTGTCGCCCCATCGCATCATCGCCGCCATCACCGGATACAGGTCGTAGCCCTTCTTGGTGAGCCGGTACTCGACGCGGCCGGGCGCGCCTTCGCTGCGCGCGCGCTCGAGGATTCCGTCGCGAACCAGGTCGCGCAGGCGCGAGCTCAGGATGTTGCGCGCGATTCCGGTCCCCTGCTGAAACTCGTCAAAGCGATGGCGGCCGAGGAAGGCTTCGCGCAGGATCAGCATTGTCCATCGCTCACCGACGATCGCGAGCGTGCGCGCGACGGAGCAATTCATCTCCTTCACAGAATCCCAGCGCATTGGCGCTCGTACTCCCCCGGGTCGGATTTCGCGAGCCGCGACGGCGTTCCCCAACGATGCCGCGGTGTATGCAATCATAGTTGCACTTTGAAACTCGGTTTTCCAGCGGGCTGCGGCTGACGGTCAGGGCGTGGTCTCGAAAAGACCGTCGTCAGTTGGTTGGATACTTCAGCCGGGGATCGTCGGTCGCGATGCACTGTGCGGAGTCGAACTTCGCACTCGCCGCATCGCCGGGCTGCTTGTGCGCCTCGCGATTCAGAAACTTCGCACCTTCGCATTCGTGAGCCGCGTCATGCGCACTGAAGACGAGCCACTCTGAGAGCCGCGCACGTACATCGACGCCGGATTTGCCGGCGTCATGAAGCGGCGGCGGAATCATCAGGTACCATCCGGCCAGGGCAAGCGCGGCAGCATGGTGGAGTCGCATGAGCCCCGTTTATCAAACCGGCCGCTCAATGAAAAATGCGCGACTGGTTGACCCGCTACGGAGCGAGTTGCAATATGCAACCGACGACGCACGCGTATCGCGGTTTCCACAGAACGATCGCCGTGAGTTGGATCGGCGCTCGTCACCGGCTCAAGTTGTGCAATCGGATGAGGTCACGCGCATGAAAGCAATCGTCTTCGACAAAATTGGCGGTCCCGAAGTGATGAAGCTCACCGAGGTGCCCAAGCCCGAAGTGAAGCCGGGAACCGTGCTGGTCAGGGTGCGAGCAGTTGGAATCAACTTCGCCGATACGCTGTTCAGGCAAGGACAGTACCTGATGCAGCCGAAGCTGCCCGACACGCCGGGATTGGAATCGGCGGGCGAGATCGAGGCGGTCGGC
>DASQHV010000312.1:0-8638 GCA_035631915.1 Candidatus Acidiferrales bacterium
CGCCCGCGCCGCTTTGCTTATTGCAGTATCGAGCAGGCTGGTTAACGAGCGCGCGCAGTCCGCTTGGCGTCGCGTCGCGCAGGCGCGCTGATTCGGCCGCTGCGCACCACCGGCGAGCGCCGGGCGAGTCGCCGCGAGGAGATGCCCGCAAGCTGCTGACTGCGCCAGTCGCGCAGACCGCTGCGCAAAAACTGCGGCTCGATCCCCAAGGTCTCGCACACGGTCTCGAACGAAAACGGCCCTTCGCCGCCTTCACCGCAGAGCCAGTGCTCGGCCTCGTTGAACAGACGCTTGCGCGGTCCGCCCTTGGCGTCGGCGTTGTTCTGGAAGCATCGCAGGGCGTCTTCCAAAATCGCCATCATCAGCTTCTTGACGGGACGAATTGAGCTATCGTCACGCCGGCTGTCGTAAAACTGCTCGGGCGTGAGAACGTCCGGGACGAAGAGATTACCGAGAGCGCTATTTTCCCATTCCATCGTACTTTGCCTTCACCCGCCCCCCGCCCCTGCGCTACGGCGCTTAGGCGATCGGCATTCGAGATTCCGATTACTTCGGTTATTCAACCCGAAGATACGCAATCTTCATGCCGATTCTCTGAGTTCGCGCCACATGCTGAAATTGCTAACGGAGTCAAGGCGTGAGCGAGTCCGATTAGACTTGCTGCGACTCAAAAATTAGCGAAATTAGCCCTCTTTTCGCAAACTCCCACGCAAATTGCGAATCGACGCAGGGTCGTGTCGCGGATGACTCATTTGCGACACTCGTTACGATTTGGCCACAAATCGCTGATAGTTCGTCGCCGTTATGCAATCTCGATGGCGCGCAGTCGGCAATTTGGCGCATCGGCAAAAACTACGCAGGCCATGAAATTGCCGCTGTGGAATCAGATCGGCCGGCTGATGCCGCTCACTGCAGGGGATCGGAGCTCCCGCCGGGGCCGACGGGACCGCGCTTGCGTTCCTCGAGCTTGAACGCGAGCACATCGAGCAGGCAGTCAACCCGGTCCGTCATCGCTTCGAGCATGGTCTGCTTCTCGAGCGGCGAGACATCAAGGTGGAAGCACAGGAAGTTGATCAGCTCGGCGCCCCGCAGACCGCGTTGCTCGACGATCGTGCGCCACGCCTCCTGCGCCGGCGCGCCCAAGTAGCCGAACAGCATCTCGCGCAGCGCCTCCATCGTCTCGGAGTCACAATCGAGCGACTCGCGCGGCACCGGACACCACCGCACCTCGGCCTGACGATAGGAGCGCTCGCGAATTTCGCGCACGACCCGAAACTCGCCGACGCCCACCAGCGCCAGGTTGTAGCGGCCGTCGGGCAGCTTGATCAGCCCGTCGATTCGTCCCGCGCAGCCGACCTCGAACACGTCGGGATACGCCTGCGACTCGCGATGCTCCTCGCCCTTGAGCAGCATCATGCCGATGATCCCGTGGGCGTCGGCAATGTCGGCGATCATCTCGCGATAGCGCGGCTCGAAAATGTGCAGCGGCACGCTGAGTCCCGGGAAGAGCACCAGGTTGGGCAGCGGGAAGATCGGAATGATGGTCGGTAATGCAGCCACAGCAGCAGCCGGTGTCTGTCGCACAGGTTAGGACCGGATCGATTCGCGGTCAAGGAAGCGGGCCGCCGGGCGCCGCGCTGGACATACGATCGGCGCTCGCCTTTGCTATGTTCCGGATTGTTCGCACAACGGAGAGCAACACGATGGGCAAAGTCGTCGCCGCAGTCTTCACCACCCACGTGCCGAGGTTGATGATACTCGATCCTGCGGCGCGCCGAGCGTACATGGGCCGCAACATCACGACCTTTTATGATGCGATGCCGAAGCTCGAGCGCGAGCGCCTGAGCGATCTCGCGTTCGACACGTTCCTGCTGGTCGACACGCACTGGTTCACCACGCTCGAGTACGTGATGAATGCTCACGAGCGACTTAGCGGCGTTTACACTTCCGAGGAATTGCCGGCGATGTTGCACGATCTCGAATACGACTACGCGGGCGACGCCGAACTGGCTCGCAGCGTGGAGACCGAGGCGCGCATCCGCGGAATTCGCGCGATCGCGTCGGCGCATCGCAATTTACCCGTCCACTATCCGACGCTGAACGTGATGCACTATTTCAACCCCGACGGGCGGCGCCGCGTGCTCTCGGTCAGCGTGTGCCAGACCGCGTCGGTGAAGAACGATCTCGCGTTCGGCGCCGCGATTGGGCAGGCGATTTGGAAATCGAACCGGCGCGTGGTGCTGGTCGCGTCGGGCGGAATGTCGCACAAGTTCTGGGACTACGATCGGATCCTCGATCGCGCGTCGGCGTCGCCGGACGACATTTCATCGACGGCGAATCGCCTCTACGACGAGCGAATCATGGAATGGTTCAGGCAGGGACGGCATGGTGCTGTGCTGGCCGCGGCCGACGACTATCGCGCGCATTGCTCGCCCGAGGGGCGCTTCTCGCACTACCTGGTGGTGTGCGGCGCGATGGGCGGCGACGCGTGGACCTGGCGCGGCGAGCAATTCGGCAACTATGAGGCCGCGATCGGCACCGGGCAGGCGATTTTCTTCTTCCAGCCGCCGACATCCGGCGCGGCGCGCGCAGCCGCTTAGCGAAACAGGGAGGCGCGAAATTGAAACTTGCACACGGTGTGATTGCGATGCTGGTGACGCCGTTTCACGACGACTACCGCCTCAACGAGGCCGCGCTGCGCGACGAAGTCCGCTGGGCGCTCGCCAACGGCAGTGTCGGCGTGGTCGCCGCGCCAAGTATCGGCGAATTTCTGCACATGAACGAAGCCGAGCGCACGCGCGTGTTCGAGATCGTCGTCGAGGAAGCGCGCCGGCAGCCCAACATATCAGCCGTCGCGATGACCTCGGGCGCGACCACGCTCGAGACTCTGCACTACGCGAAGATCGCCGCGCGCATGGGTTACGACGCACAGCAGGTGATCCCGCCCTACTACTGGCGGTGCGGCGAGGCCCAAGTCGAGCGCCACTACCGGATGATTGCCGAGGCCGGCGACCTGCCGGTGGTCATCTACCACAACCCGGCGCTCAGCAAGTTCAACATCTCGCCGAAGTTCGCCGGCAAGCTGGCGGCGATTCCCGGCGTCGCCGCGTTCAAGGAGGTGCTGACCGATTTGCAGCATCTCGAGGCGCTCTACGATGAGGTGGACGGCCGCGCCGAGATCTACAACACGTTTCGCGCGCTGCTGGCGGGCTTGATGCTCGGTGCGGCGGGCGGCTTCATCAACATCTTCGCGGTGCCGGCCGCGGCCGCGCTACTCAAGGCGTTCAAGGCGGGCGATTTCAAGCGCGCCGAGGAAATTCAGCGGCGGCTAAATCGATGCTTTCCGCGCGGCGGCGAGGAAACCCTCGGCCATCTCGGCACCACCAAGGTCACGGCCTCGGTCGCGACCGGAATCGAGATGGGTCCGGCGCGGCCGCCGTACATGGCGCCTGCGGACGCCGCCGAGCGAATCCGCAAGCGCCTGCCGTTGCTTAAGGAGATCCTCTGAGATGGGTGCGCGCTCGGGCAACAATTTTCTCACGTCGCTGAAGAAACTCGGCGCGGAAGTATGGCTCGGCGGCACGCGCGTCGGCGACGTAACGGCGCATCCCGCGTTCGCCAACGTCGCGCGCTCGGTCGCGTCGCTCTACGACCTGCAGATGGAGCATCCCGAGTCGATGACGTTCCGCACCGACGACGGCGGCCGCGCGGGAATGTCGTTCATCATTCCGAAGAGCGTCGAGGATGTCCGTAAGCGCACGCGGATGATGAAGACGTGGGCGGACTTCGGCTGCGGGATGCTCGGGCGCACGCCGGACTACCTGAACGTGAGCATCGCGGCGATGGCGGCGGCGCGCGATTTTTTTGCCGAGAGCGATCCGCGCCACGGCGACAATATCTGGAACTACTATCTTAAGGCGCGGCATCACGATTGGTGCGCGACGCATACGCTGGTCAATCCGCGCGCGAGCCGCGCGGCCGGTTGGGCCGGGCATACCGACGCCGACCTGGCGCTGAAGATGGTCGAGAAGACGGGCGACGGGATCGTCGTCAACGGGTGCCGCATGCTCGCGACGCTGGCGCCGCTGGCAGAGGAGCTGCTGGTCTTTCCTTCCACCGTGCTCAAGGCCGAACCCGCCGCCGCGCCGTACGCGCTATCGTTCGCGATTCCGTGCAACGCGAAGGGGCTCAAGTTCCTGTGCCGCGACGCTTACGATACGGGCCGCTCGCGCTTCGACACTCCGCTTGCCTCGCGCTTCGACGAAATGGACGCGGTGGTGGTGTTCGACAACGTGCTCGTACCGTGGGAACGCGTGTTCCTGTGCGGCGACGTGACGCGTTGCAACGCGCTGTATGCGGCGACCGGAGCGGTCGTGCACATGATGCACCAGGTGGTGGTGAAGAACGTCGCCAAGAGCGAATTCCTGCTCGGACTCGCTGCACGGATTGCGGAGTCGAGCGACGCGATGTCGCTGCCGCACGTGCGCGAGCGGCTGGCCGAGATGATCACGACCACCGAGACCATGCGCGCGTGCCTGCGCGCGGCAGAGGCGGACGCGGCTGCGGATCGCTGGAACGTCTTCACGCCGGCACGGGCGCCGCTGGACACCGCGCGCAACCTGTTTCCCAAGCTGTACCCGCGAATGGTCGAAATTATCCAGCTCAACAGTTCAAGCTCTTTGATGGCGACGCCGGCCGAAAGCGACTTCAACAACAAGTCCGAGCGCCCGGATATCGATCGATATTTCGCCGCCGCAGATTCCGACGCGCGCGAGCGCGTGGCGCTGTACCGGCTCGCGTGGGAAGTCGCGTGCAGCTCATTCGGCGGGCGGCAGGTCTTGTACGAACGGTTCTTCTTCGGCGACCCGGTCCGGATGGCCAGCGCGCTGGTGGACAACTCCGACTTGAAGCCGCTCGTCGAGCGCGTGAAGGCGTTCCTGAAGCGGCCGGACTAGCGAGAGTCTGGTTGGCAGTGCGCGACCTGCGGGGCTATCGTGAGGCATCCGTATGGCGCGACTTCGAAAAGCGGCGCGAATCTGGGGCGCTCCGGGATCGCGCGAAATCGGCGAGCGGGTGCTGTTCAAGTCCGACCCGCGGCTGTTCACGATCGATCCGCCGGCGATGTTCGGACGCACCGCTCCGGTTGAAATCGAGATCGGTGCAGGCAAGGGCGAGTTCATCATCGAGCGGGCCGCCGAATTTCCCGAGCGCGATTTTATCGCCGTGGAACTCTCCGCGACGATAACGCGGGTGCTGGCCGTGCGATGCGGCCGCGCGGGACTGAACAATCTGCGCGTGGTGCGGATGGACGCGCGGACGCTGGTGAACCTGATGCTGCCGGACGCGAGCGTCAGTGCGTTTCACATTTATTTTCCTGACCCGTGGCCCAAGGAACGTCACGTGAAGCATCGCCTGTTCACGCCGACGCTCGCGCGCAGCCTTTTTCGCACGGTTGCGCCGGGTGCGATCGCATACGTCGCGACCGACGTGCGCGAGTACGCCGGCGAGATTTTTCCGATGCTGGAAACGGCGGGATTCATTCGTGCCGTCGACGCGGTGCCGGGTGCGGAGCGCACCGGATTTGCGCGCAAGTACGTGGCGGCCGGAAAGCCGGTACACGCGGCGTCGTTCCGCAAGCCTGTGGCCGTATCCGCTTGATTACGCTGGTGTTTCGCGATTTCTCAACAGGCGCGCCGCGCACATTGGATTGCATTGACGCCCGCCCTTGTTTAACCTTCACGCAATCAACCCAATGAAGCGTTCTGTTCTGATACTGGTGGCTTTGCTCCTGCCTCTGGCGGCTTGCAGCTTGCGCCAGAAACCCACCGGCGAGGACTACTACGCGCAGGGTCAGCTCAACTTCGCCAGCAAGGAATACAAGGCGGCGATCGAAAACTACCAGAAGCTGATCGACGTATTTCCCTTCAGCCCGTATGCCGAAGACGCCGAGATGAAAATCGGCCTCGCCTACTATCAGCAGCAGGATTACGCCGAGGCGATCGGCGCGCTGGACGATTTTCAGCGGATGCACCCGACCAGCCCCAACCTCGAGCTCGTCACGTACTACATCGGGATGAGCTACTACGATCAGATGGGGCGCGAGGACCAGGATCAATCGAAGACCGAACAGGCGCTCAAGCGCTTCCAGGAACTCGAGCAGCGCTTCCCCGAGGGCAGCTTCGCGCAGTTGGCGCATGACAAGGTGCTGGTTTGCCGCGAGATGCTGGCGCGCAACCAGATGATCGTCGGCAACTACTACTACAAACGCGCAAATTTTCGCGCCGCAGAATCGCGCTTCGCCGAGCTGATGCAGAAATATCCGGAGACTCCCGTCGCGCCGGATGCGCTGTTCGAACTGGGGATCTCGCTGGAGAAAGAAGGCAAGCGCTACTCCGCGGCGCAGGCGTTCGCGGCGGTCAAAAAACACTTCCCGAACAGCGCGTACTCGAAGAAGGCCGACGCCGAGCTGAAGAAACTGCACGAGCCGATCGACACCGAAGAAGATCCGCTGCAGCTGGTGCTGGCCGAGACCGGGTACGGCAGCGACGCCAACGATGCAAACACGAGCAAGGTCGTCGTGCGCCAGCGCGGCGACTCGTCGAGCGGCGGGGCATCGGCATACGGCGAGGACGGCCTGCCGAATCTCGAGCCGGCGACGCCGCAACCGCAAAAGCCCGACCTCCCATCGAAGCGGCCCGGGTCGCCGGACCTGATGCGCGCACCCGCACCGACTTTGCCGGCGCCAACCGGCAGCATAGCCGGTGCAGCAAGGGCGCAAGCGCTCGCGATGACAGGTCCGGCCGTCGCGGCGCCGACGCAGCCGGCATCGTACCAGCCAGCGCCGTCGGCGCCGGCTGAACCGCCCGCACTGCCCCCGGCTGCGGTCGCCTCGGCTGCGCCCGAGCCGTCGCTGCATCAGCTCGACGAGGAAAAGCAGGCGCCGCCGCTTTCGCTCTCAGAGCCGCCGACCGCGGGGCCTGCGACGCTGAAGACGGTGACGCTCTCGTCGAACAATCCGCCGCTATCGGTGATCCTGGAACTGACGGGACCGGTGCGATGGGACAAGAGCCTGGAGAATAATGCCGGTGGTGCGACCGCGACCGTGGTGCTGAAGGACGTCAAGCCCGACGCCGGGTTGCAGGCTCACCTGGTCTTCGATCGCTCGATCTTCAAGGACTGCAACATCTCGACCAGTTCCGGCGAGACCACGGTGACGCTGAACATGCAGCCGATCGCGCACTTCGCGGTGGTGCCGCTCGACACGCCGCCGCGCCTGCTGGTGACCTTCACGCCGCAGGCGACCGCCGAAAAAACCAGCCTGGCGAACTAGCCTGCGAACACGTCGTCGAATTTGACGCCGACGAATTTCAGCACCACGTCGGCGTAAACCTTCAGTCCCCAGTTGAAGCCGTCGATCGGCAGGCGCTCGTCGTTGCCGTGATAGAGCGAGCCGAACGGCATGTGCGGCTCCAGCCGTACCGGTGAAAATCCGTAACAGGCGGCGCCCAGCTTCGAATAGAATTTGCTGTCGGTGGCGCCGGGGATCATCCACGGGATCGCGCGCGCGCCGGGGTCGGCGGCCTCGACGCTTTTCGCAATCAGCTCGAACAGCGGCGTGTCGGGGCTGGTCTCCGCCGGCGGCGCGGTCTTGATCAGCTCGAAGGTCGGATCGGGGCCGACGATTTCGCGGAGTTCGGCCATGAAGCTCTCGGGGTCTTCGCCGGGCAGCGTGCGGCCGTCCAGCACGACGGTCGCCTCACCCGGAATCACGTTGTCCTTGTAGCCCGCGCGCAGGATCGTCGGCGAGACCGTGTTGGCCAGCATCGGCTGAAACAGCGGCCCCGCGCCTTCGACCGGCACGCCCATCTCGGCCAGGGTCTTGCGCATGAACGGCGAAACTTTCTGGCGCATCGGGGTCTTGACGATCTTCGTGATCAACTCCGACATGCGCGAGATCGCGGTGTCCGAACGCGGCATCGATCCATGCCCCGGCATCGCCGTAACCTTCATCTTGATCGTGACGCAGCCCTTCTCCGCCACTTGGATCGGGTAGAAGCGGCGGCTGCCGAGATGCACCGTGAACCCGCCGACTTCATTCAAGACGTAGCCGGCGCGGACCAGGTCGGGATGCCGCTCGACGAGGAATTTGGCGCCGTAGTCGGAGCCCGCCTCCTCGTCCGCGACCGCAACCATCATGATGTCGCGATTGGGCTTGACGTTGGCGCGCTTCAGCGCGGTTATCATCGCGAGGTCCATCGCGCATTTCGACTTCATGTCTATCGAGCCGCGGCCCCACACACAGCCGTCGGCAATCTCGCCGCTGAACGGCTCGCGCGACCATCCCGAGCGCTCGACCGGCACGACGTCGGTGTGCGAGGAGAGCATCAACGGTCCGTTCGCGGAGTCGGTGCCGGTCAGGCGGGCGACTATGCTGGCGCGGGTGGGTGCGCTTTCCTTGATGACGGACTCGATGCCGTGGGTCGCAAGCTCCTCGGCCAGAAAGTCGGCGGCGATCCGCTCATTCCCGGGCGGGTTGGTGGTGTCGAGCCGAATCAGCGCGCGCAGATTGTCCAGCGCTTCCCTCTCGAGCGCATGCCACGAAACCTTCATCGAATCCCCCCAACTTCATTCGTTCCCT
>DASQHV010000313.1:0-2390 GCA_035631915.1 Candidatus Acidiferrales bacterium
TGATCGTAGCTCGCGCCAATCAGCATCGAGACCAGCGCGCCGAGCCACAGCCCGGCCGCCGCCTGATGCGCGCAATGCATCGTCATCGCGAACACCCCTTTGTCCACCGCGTGACTGGTGATGCTCTGGAAAATCAGCAACGCTCCTGAAATCGCAACGATCGTCGCCGCAACACGCGTCGGTCGCGCCGGTATCCACGCCGCCAGCGCCAACAATATCGCGGCGCCCGATCGCAATTCCCACATCCGCCCGGCGAACGTCTCGCGGATTATCTGCGGGACGAACGGCAGCACGTCGCCGACGCTCGTGCTTGCCATCCCCGCCGCAACAGTGAGAAAGCGCAGCGGCGTCACCACCACGATGACCAGCGCCAGCCCGCGCCACAGCCTCGTCATGCCATGGCTTGAGCCGTCCGCGCCTGCGATCAGTGCAAATGCCGCCGTCCCGAAAATCAGGAGCTGCGTTCCGACCAACAGCCACGCCAGGATTTCAGGCGTCGCGGTCACAAACCGCCGCTTGCGACGGTGAACGTGTACGAGCCCTGCGAGTGATGCGTGTCGATGCACACCACCGACCACTTGACCGAGTACTCGCCGGGCCGCAGCGCGCCGACCTTGACCGACAGCCGCTTGCCGCTGTCGCTGACCACCGGCGCGGCCACCGCCTCGTTCTTGCCGTCGGCGCCCGTCACTTCCAACTTGGCGAACAGCTTCTCTATCGCCGAGTCGAACTTGATGCTCACTTCGGCCGGCGGCGTGGTCACTTGCTGCCCCGCGGCCGGAATTTCTTCTTCGGGATACGCATGCGCGTACGCCAACGACGCCGCGCACGGCGCCAGGGTGATCAGCAGTGCAATCGCTTTGAACTTTCGCGATGTCCTCATTGGCCCGCTCCTCGATTGATCGTCCAGTTGCCCCACTTCGGAAAAATTGAATCGTAGAATATGTCGAGCAGTCCAAGCACCGCCGCGTGATTGCCGGGTCTGCTCGCATTGTTCAGCGCGAACTGGGTGCCAACCGACAGCTCGAAATAGTAGCTGACGTACGCGATTCCCGGAGTAGCGCGCAGGTTCGGAAAGGTCTCGCCCGGCGCGCCGGTGATCGTTTGCGAGTAGTTGATCTCATCGAATAGGTACAGGTTGCGCAGCGGCCACTTCAGACCGACGTCGCGCACGTTGTTGCTCAGAAACGGCAGCGAATACTCGATCACCGCGTCCGCGAATATGTTGTGAGTCGTCGGTCCGCCGAGCGCAGGCACGTAGCCGAAGTCGGATTGAAACCCCAACGGCCGCAGGTACTTCAGCACCGGGCAGTTGGGCAAATCGCCCATCCCCTTCTCCCAGAAAAACGTCGGCCCCCAACGCGTATGACTCGACTCCTGGATTCCGGTGTTGCCAGTCGGCAGTCGAAGCGAGGTTCCGATCGACGCCAGGAACTCATGCTCCTTCGAGTAGTAGAACGCCCACTTCGCCGACAACTCCAAGCCCTCGAATCCCTGCCGGCTCGTTCCGTGAAACGGCGAATTTTTGTCCCAGCCGCTCGCGGCGCCGATGCTGAAGCGCGGCATTTCCTCGTCATCCAGCCACAATATCTTCTCGATCGAAAATCCTATCGAGTAGCTGTTCCCGGCGCTGGTCTTGGTCCACGACGGCGCCGGCATATCCAATTCGTTGGCCGGAGATGGGTCTTCAGTGATCAGCGGCTCCAAAAATACGTAGTCGCCGACAACGCCGTGCGCCTCGGCGACGCCCGCGCGAATCGCGAACGCGCATACAAGAGTGAGTAGCAAAACCTTTCGCATAGTCTGCAGTCCTGCGGCGCGATACGGCCGCACTCAATCGCTCCACGGCATCGGGCCGGGAGCATCTTTCGCACTGAACTTGTGAACGGGTCAGCTAGGCGGGGATCTTCGGCGGCGGCGCTTCCGGAGCGTCCGCGGACTTCCCCTTCGGAAGCAGTACAAAATCAAAGAATGATTCGCTCGAACCCTCTCTCGCGATCAGCGCTGGCGTTGCCGGCCGCGCAACGACGATTGAGGTTGTCGACTGATCCAGCGACTGCAGCGGATGACAGACGTCGAGCGCGATACTTGGCACCGAACTGTCGGCGACCACGATCACGCCGATTGACGGCAGGCTCGCGAGCGTCATCAAAATCGCCATCGCTGCCGCAAGGCGTCGAATAGTAAGTCGCTCGAACATGAGACCGATCCTCTGCACTAGCCCTTGCCGCGTGCGCGATCGACATCGGCCGCGACCGCCTTCGCGTCCACGTCGAGCGCATTGTACTGGCGAATCTGATGGCCGTCGGGGCCGAGCAGGAACGCCGACACGGAATGCATGACGGAGCCGTCGGTCTCGCGCATCCGCCTGAGCTTGTATTGTGCGAGCA
>DASQHV010000314.1:0-16680 GCA_035631915.1 Candidatus Acidiferrales bacterium
TGGCTGCTGATCAAGAAACGCGACGGATACTCGAACGAGCGCGACGTCGCGGAGGAGCATCCGCGCTCGGTCCTGTCGGGTCTCACCCTTGAAGAACTGCGCGACTCGCACACGCTCGGCGAACGCATCGCGCGCGAGATCGAGCGCTTGGGCGCGCCCCAGTTGGCGCATCCGATGACCCCCGAGCGATTTCCGCTCGCGCTCGCGAAACTGACTGAGAAACCGTTCGACGGCGACAAATGGCTGTTCGAGGTCAAGTACGACGGCGTGCGCGCGCTCGCGATTCGCGACGGCGGGAGCGTGCGCCTGTTCTCACGCAATCGCGTCGATATCACGGACACCTATCCCGAGATCGCGCTCTCGTTGAACGCACTCCCCTTCGAGCGCTTCGTGATCGACGGCGAGATTTTCGCGGCGAACGAACAAGGCCGCGCCGACTTCCAGCTGCTGCAGCGCCGGATGCACGTGCGCGGGGCCGCCGCGGCAAAGCATCTGAGCCGCGCGATTCCGGTCTGCTGCTTCGCCTTCGACTTGCTGGCCTTCGGCGGCTTCGATTTGCGTGGTCTGGCTCTGGAAGCGCGCAAGCGAATTCTTGCGCAAGTCGTGAGGGGCGAAGGATCGGTCCGCTACTGCGATCACACGCTGGTGCACGGACGCGCCTTTTACGACGCGGTTGCTGAAAGCAATCTTGAGGGAATCATTGCGAAACGGCGTGACGCTCCGTACCGCGCCGGCCGCGGCGGCGACTGGCTCAAGATCAAGTGTCCGCAGAGGCGGCATTTCGTAATCGGCGGCTATACCGACCCACGCGGCTCGCGCTCTCATCTCGGCGCGCTGCTGCTCGGTCTGTGGGACAAACAGGATCGCCTTCACTACGTCGGGAAAGTCGGCACCGGATTCAACGACGAGACACTTACTCGGCTGAATCGCGAGCTGACCCCGCGCGCGATCGACGAGTCCCCGTTCGTGCGCTCGCACGTGACCGACTCGCAACTTGGCCGCGACTCGCACTTCTGCCGGCCCGAACTCGTTTGCGAGGTGCAATTTGCAGAGGTCACCGACGACTCATGCATCCGCCATCCCTCGTTCATCCGGCTTGTCCCCGACGCGGATCCCGCGGAGTGCAAATGGGCGCCGCCATTCCCAACGTTGGATGATGACGAGAGCTCGGCGCAAATCGAAGCGCAAGATACCGCCGACCCGCCCACTGCGCGCGATCCGGAGCCGACCGTCAACATCACCAATCCCGACAAGGTTTTCTGGCCGGGCGACGGATACACCAAGGGCGATCTCATCGCTTACTACCGCGCCATCGCACCCTGGATGCTGCCCTATCTGAAGGATCGGCCGGTGATGATCACGCGCTATCCCGACGGGATTGAGGGCAAGAGCTTTTACCAGAAGGACGCGCCCGGGTTTGCGCCCGACTGGATTCGACGCGAGAAGATTTATTCAGAGGAGTCTAGCCGCGAGATCGGTTACTTCGTGCTCGAGTCCGCCGACGCGCTCGCCTACATCGCGAACATGGGCACGATTCCGATCCATATCTGGTCGTCGCGCATCGGCAGTCTCGAGCGGCCCGACTGGCTGCTGTTCGACATCGACCCCAAGGGATCCACCACGGCCAACGCGGCCAAGGTCGCGCGCGCGGTGATGGAGCTGCTGCACGACGTCGGACTTCGCAGCGTCATCAAGACGTCGGGGCAGGCGGGACTGCACGTGATGGTGGCGCTCAGGCCTGCGTACACTTACGCGCAGGCGCGCGATTTCTCGCAGCTGGTCGCACAACTAGTCGTGAAGTCGATGCCCGAGATCGCGACCATCGAGCGAGTCGTCGCGGCGCGCAAAAATCGCGTCTATATCGATTACCTGCAGCTTGGGCACGGCAAGACGATCGCCGCTCCCTTCTCGGTGCGCCCGCTGCCCAAGGCGCCGGTCTCCGCGCCGCTGCTGGTCAAGGAACTGAGTCCGCGAATCGAGGTGGAAAAATACAACATCGGCTCGATGCCGGCGCGGATGAAGCGGCTTGGGCGCGACCCGTTCATCGGCGCGATCGCTGACAAGCAAAGTCTCGAGGATGCGCTGCCGGAGCTCGAGCGCAAACTGCGCGAGGCGGAACTGCTGAAGTAACCGGCGCGGGAATCAGCGCCGCTTGCCGCCCGCTGCGCTGGAACGCGGTGCGCGCGGGGCGACCTTGGCCTTGGGTGCCGACGCCGTCGGCGCCTCCGGCGATTCGGCGCCGCTCTTTTCCGCAAACTGCAGCCCGCGCCGCTCGAGCGACGCCTTGAGCGCCCCGTACAGGTCGATGACCTTTGCCTTGTGCACTTCGGGCGCCGGCGCGATCGTCTCGCGGCCTTCGACCTTCTGCTGCGCCGCGGCGATCACCCGCTCGCGGTAACCGTCCTTGTATTTCTCGGGCTCGAAGTTGTCCTGAGTCAGGTCGCCGATCAGCCGCTTGGCCAGGTCCAGCTCCTGCTGCGTCACCGCGGCCTCGGCGCCGCGCTCGACTTCCTTCACCGACACGACTTCGTCGGCGTAGTACATCGTGTGCAGCATCAACCCCTTTTCGTATGGGCGGATCAGCACCAGGTATTCCTTGGCGCGCATCGTGTACATCGCGACCGCCACGCGCTCGCTGGCTTCCAGGGCGTGCGCCAGCAGACGATACGCGCGCGCCGATTCGGGCGTGCAGCCCAGGTGGTACGAGTTCTCGAAGTAGATCGAGTCGACCTTCGCCAGCGGCACGAACTCCTTGATGTCGATCGTGTGGTCGTCGTGCGCCTCGAGGTTCTTCAGCTCCTCGTCGGTGAAGGTGACCATCACGTCCTTGTCGACCTCGTAGCCGCGCACCAGTTCCGAGCGATCGATTAGCGCGTTGTCGACCGGGCAGAAGATCTTCTGCTGAATTCGGCTCTTGTCCTTGCCGTGGATCAGCCGGAAAGCGACCGCCTTTGACCGCGTCGCGGTGAACAACTTGACCGGGATCGAGACCAGTCCAAATGAGATCGAACCGTTGGCTATAGGTCGTGAAGGCATAGCCCCGACTCCTCGATTGAAATCTGCCGTCGCGCGTTGCGCTACGGGGCAGCAAGTTTATGGGAAAAAATCGTGGTCAAGCAATTAGGGGTGACCTTCGTAAAATGTTCGCCCCAGCTTCGAGCGAATGTTCTTCTTTTCTTCGCGCGCTGTCCTAACTAGGGCCGTTTCATCTGGAACGACGGCCCTGACCACTCGTCTTGGAGAATCGATTGAGCGTTGCCGGACGCTTGAGGCAGGTTTCCCGCGCTCATTCCCGACGTCGCCGCGCCGTCCACCACCATCGCCTGCCCGCTGACGAATTCCGAATCGTCGCTGGCCAGGAACAACGCCATCGCGGCGATGTCTTCGGGACGTCCGGTGCGCGGCCACGGCTGAAAGCCCGCGAAAATTTGTGTCGCCGTCTGTTCGCCACCCGGGATTCGGTTGTAGGTCAGCGGCGTTGCGATCAGTCCGGGGCAAATGCAGTTCACGCGGATCTTGTCCTTGGCCAGTTCGATCGACGCCGAGCGCGTCAGGCTGATCACGCCAGCCTTTGCCGCGCAGTACGCATGAAGGCCGGCGGCGCCGCGCAGGCCGGCGATCGACGCCGTCGAGATGATCGACCCGCCGCCCGTTTTGCGCATCTCGGGCACCGCGTGCTTGATCCCCAGGAACACCGCGCGCAGCAGGATCGAAAAGCTGCGATCCCAGTTTTCGGCTGTGGTCTTCTCGAGCGGACCGACCGCGCCGCCGAGTCCCGCGTTGTTGTAGATCGTGTCGAGGCGGCCGAACTCCTTGACCGCGCGCGCGACCGCTCCCTTGATGTCTTCCTCGCTGGAGACGTCGGCAAGTTGAAAAACCGCCGTGCCGCCGTTTTCGCGGCAATCGCGAACGGCAGCCTCGCCGCCCTCGCGATTCAGATCGGCGATCACGACTGCGGCGCCTTCGCCCGCGAACCGGATTGCAGTTGCCCGGCCGATCCCGCTCGCGGCACCGGTAATCACCGCAACTTTATTTTCGAGTTTCTTCATGACTTCTCTCCCTGCCGATAGAACCCTACTTCGCTGCGCTTTTTTCCGCAGGCTGCTTCGCCGCCCGCTCGTCCGCATGCTTCTTGATCATGGCCATCGCGGCATTCATCGCTTGTCCCATGAACTCCTTCGCGTTCGACATCGTCCAATCGTAGGACGCCTGCCGGCTCACGTTCGCATTCTTGAAAACCGGCGCCACGTGCTCGGCCCACAATTGATACGACTTGATGGTGTTGTCCCAGGTCGCCCAGTTGTGCGCGAGTTGCAGGAACGCGCCGAACTCACCCTGCTTCGCTTCGAGCCGTCGAATCTGCGCGATTGCGTCGTCGGGCGTGCCGATCACCGCGCGCCCCGTTTCGATCATCTCGTCGATCGGATCTTTCCCGTTCGGCGGCGCCGGGGTGAGCGGATTCAACCGCGCGAAGTACTCCATGAATTTGCGGATGCCCCATTCGACGTTCTTGCGCGCCTGCTCGCGAGTCTCCGCCAGATGCACCGGGCCGACCAGGCGCAGCCGGCTGCGATCCATCGTGCGCCCCTCCTCGGCCGCAATCTCGCACGCGATTTGCCAGTTGGTCGCCAGCGCGTCGAATCCGTCGGCGTTGGTCGCCGCCACGCATAGCATCCCGAAGCCGTATTTCCCCGCCGCGCGGCCGCCAGACGGACTGACGGCACTCGCCACCGCGATCTCCGGATGCGGTTTGGTGTACGGCAGCAGATGCACCCGGGCGTTGACCAGGTTGTACCAGTCGGTTTTCTCGGTCACCACTTCGCCATTGAAGAGCCGCATGATGACGATCAGACCTTCCATCATGCGATCGCGCTGGGTCATCGGATCGATTCCCAGCATCATCGCGTCCGACGGAAGCAGGCCCGGCCCCACGCCGAACATCACGCGCCCGCGCGTCTGATGGTCCAGTTGGATCATCCGGTTCACCGACATCAGCGGGTTGTGATACGGCAGCGAGACGACGCCCGTGCCGAGCCGGATTTTCTTGGTTCGCTCGGCTGCGGCCGCGATAAAGACCTCCGGCGACGCGATAATTTCGAAGCCGGCCGAGTGATGCTCGCCGATCCACGCCTCCTCGTAGCCAAAGCGGTCAAGGTTCTCGACCAGTTCGAGGTCGCGCCGAATGGCCTCGGTCGGATCCTGGTCGAGCGGGTGAAACGGGGCGAGAAAGATGCCGTTGCGCATCGGTATCGTACGAGTCATTGCGTGGAGGCCTCCTGTTCGTGAGCGGAATCGAAGTGCTGGATACTGCCAGAAAGACTAGCCGAAGTCGCGCTACCGGTCACGGCCACCGGCGCGCGAGTGTTTCAGCGCTGGCGCATCGATTCGGTCATCGCGCGGATCATCGCCTGCGTCGATGCGGTGTCGTTGAGTCGCGGAAATGGCTCGTCCGGGACGGGCACCTGAAGGAAGCGGCACAGCGGCACCCACCCCTCACGCACGTCGAAGACCAGCAGCCGCGCCGGCTCGATCGCGTCGCGGACCGCCTGGTTGTGCCGGTTGAAGACCTCGATCGCGTACGCCTTGTCCTCGAAACGGTTGTCGAACGTTTCTTTGACGATCGCCTTCTGCACCATCTCGTTCTGGAGTCGAAAGGGCTCGGGCAGGCCGTCGGGCACCGGTCTTTTCATCGCCTGGTAGATCGTGTCGTTCATGCTCTTGTACCAGGCCTCCGGATCGCGCACCGAGAGCAGCACCTTCGCCGTCGGGAAGTGCACGGCCATCTCGCGCCACCATCGCGCTGCCGGCCAATCCACGGTGGCGTTGAAATCGCGGAAGAGCAGGTCCCAGTCCATCGAATGCTCGAACGCCAGCCGATGCCACATCGCGACGTGCTCGGGCCGCGAAAAAACCTCCATCATGTGATAGCAGGGCCCGTAGCCGATTTTTTCAAGCGCGTTCTTGAGTGAGAGCGTTCCGGTTCGTCCGAATCCGGCGCCGATTACCTTGAGCGGCATGCGAGTAACTCCTGGTCGAATGTTCGGCTTCGTTTACAACAGTTAAGACGTCGATACCAAACCGCGCTGTTCACGAATCAGCCGCCATTTGAGCTGTGGTCGAGACCGGTCGGAGCTTGAACGAGCGCGCCTCACCAATCAGTGCGTGCAGATAGGTTCCCGCGGCCATCGCCGCAACGAAGATCATCACGGACGGCGCGCCCGACGCGAGCGAAGTGATCGCCGGTCCCGGGCAGAATCCGCCGAGTCCCCATCCCGCTCCGAAAATCGCCGCGCCCTCAAGCAGCCGCCCGTCGATGTCATTTCGCGACGGCACTGCGAAACTCGCGGCGAGCATCGGCGCCGGCATCCGGCGGCTCAGCCGATACGCCACACAGTAGACGGCGATCGCTCCGAGCATCACGAAAGCGAGGCTTGGATCCCAACTGCCGAAGAAATCCAGAAAGCCGATTACCTTAACGGGACGGGTCATGCCGGAAATTCCCAGGCCCAGCGCAAACACGACGCCCGAGAAAAAAGAGGTCAACAGCGCCTTCATTGCGCACCCGCGAGCACGTGATTGACGACGTAGACCGTCGCGGCGCCGCTGGCCATGAAGGTCGCAGTCGCGACGAGCGAGCGCGCCGAGATCCGGCTAACGCCGCAAACTCCGTGACCGCTGGTGCATCCGTTGCCCAGCCGGGTGCCGAAGCCGACCAGCAGCCCCGCGAGGGCGAGCATCGCAGGTGGGCGCAGGATACCGAAGTCGAAGGCGTGCGGAATCAGCATCCGCAAGAGCACGCCACCGGCGAGCAGTCCGGCCAGAAAGACTGCCTTCCACAGCGTGTCGCCCCGCGCGGGCCTCAGCACTCCGGCGAAGATGCCGCTGATGCCGGCGATCTTGCCGTCAAGCAAGAGCATCGCCGACGCACTCACACCAACTAGAACTCCGCCGACTAGCGACGCGACCGGAGTGAAGTTCTGCATCACCTGGTTCCTTCGTTACGATTTCGATCCTTGCTGGGTAGTTGATAGCCAAAGGTCGGGTGGCTTGAAAGGGACGGATTCGTGTGCGTTGCTGGATGTAGCCAATCGCGCCATTTTTCGCGTCGCATTTGGTGCCGATGGACTCATCCCGCAGGGTGGTTTTCCACCAAGCCTCGCGAATGTCCGATTCGGGTTGGCATGGCTGTAGCTTAAGAACCCGGAGGATGCCGAAAGATGCCGGTGAATGTCGTTAAGACGCCGTCGGACGAGATCGCATGGGAGCGCGCGAAAGCTCGTGCTCGCGAGGAGTATCCCAACGCAACCGGTGAGCGCTACTACCGGATTGTGATGGCTATCTTCAAGAAAATGACTCATTACCGTACTCGAGCCGAACGCCGCCGAGAAGTTACGCGCTAGTCTGAGCGTTTGCGACGACGCATAGTCGAGCAGGAGACAGATGTCCAAGTCACTCATCCGAAGCATGAATCGGCGCGGGGCGCGCTCTGACAAGAGCCCACCTGTCGTGCGCAGGCGAAAGTTCAAAGATCCATCGATCTGCGATCGATGCGGAGCGGTTTATTCGAGAAGGACATGGCGCAACGGCCGCCGACTGGCTCGCGAGGTGATGGACAAAGCGGATTGGGTGAGATGCCCCGGATGCGAGCAGGCGGCCGCGGGCGAGTATCATGGGCAGGTGCTGATCGAGGTTGGCGACCGGCCGTCCCTGGATGCCATTTCCACTCGCATCGCGAATGTCGAGCGGCGCGCACAGAGTACCCAGCCGGAGCGGCGGGTCGTCGCGGCGAACTGGAACGGCGAGACGCTGGAAGTCCTGACAACTTCGCAGAAGCTCGCGCATCGCATCGCGCGCGAGGTTGAGAAGGCCTTCAAGGGTCGCGCGCACTTTTCGTGGTCCGATGACGACGGCACCCTGCTGGCGACGGTGAAGATTGCGTCCGGCGCGGTGACGAAGAAAAAGTAACGGAGGAAGTTTGTACGATGGCGTTTCCTTACAAGACGATCCTTTGTCCCGTCGACTTCGACGAAAACTCTCTGGCCGCGCTCGACCAGGCGGTCGCGATCGCAAGGCAGCTCGGCGCCAGCCTCATACTGGTACACGTGCTGCCGATGGCGCTCGCACTCGGCGAGGTTCCGCCGCCTGCGTCGCTCTACGAGGACCAGGAGAAAGATGCACAAGCCAAGCTGGCCGACATCGCGAAGCAGAAACTCGGCGGGCTGAAGCATCGCGAGCTGGTCTACACGGGCGATGTGATCGGAAGCCTCCTGCTCGCGCAGGCGAAGCATCAACCGGACTTGGTGGTGATCGCGACCCACGGCCGCAGAGGAATCGCGCGGATGTTCCTCGGCAGCGTTGCCGAAGCAGTTGTGCGCAAGGCCACCTGCCCGGTGTTGACGGTTCGTAACGAGATTCCCGAGGCGCAGGCCGCGGGCAGGAAGGAATCAGCTGCGAAGGGTGCGCGATCGCAGCGCAAGTGATCGGCGGGCACGACTCGATGTACAAAGCTGAATACGCGGCAAAGCTGATGACGCCGGCGGCGGCAGTCGAGCTGATCCCGGCGCGCGGGACCCTTTCGATGGGCATGGCCGTGAGCGAACCGCCGGCGCTGCTGAAGGCGCTCGAGGAGCGGGTCAAGCGCCGCGCGATCGAAGAACTCCGCGTCTACTATTCCCATTCGGTATACGCCGGCGCGGCGACCATTCTGAAATACGAATACATGGACGTCATCAAGCCGCATCCGTTCTTCCCGACCGTGATCGAGCGAACGTTGTTCGAGCGCGGGCGCCAGGACAATCGACAGGTGATCTTCTACATGCCGGGAAATTTCAGCGCTATGCCGCGGACGCTCGCCGCCATCGGGATCGACGCCTTCGTGATGATGGTCGCGCCGATGGACAAGGCGGGATTTTTCAGCTGCGGCACCAACGGCGACTACACGATACCCACGGCGCGGGTCGCGAAGCAGCTGATCGTGGAAGTGAACCCGAAGATGCCGCGCGTTTTCGGCGACTCCGCGGTGCACATCTCGGAGGTTGACGCGATCGTCGAGAACGAAAGCCCGCTGTTTGCCGTTCCGCCGCGCGAGCCTTCGGCGCTCGACGATGCGATCGGAAAATTTATCGTTGAGATGGTGCCGGATCGGGCGACGCTCCAGATCGGGATCGGCGGAGTCCCGAACGCGGTGTGCAGGGCGCTGACCAATCACCGGGACTTGGGCATCCACACGGAGTTGATGATGCCGTCGCTGGTGTCGCTGATCCAATCGGGCGCGGTGACAAACAAATTCAAGACGCTCAACCGGCACAAGAACGTCTTCACCCTGGCGGCCGGCGACGAGGCGTTCTACGACTTCCTGAACGACAATTCGAGCATGGAGCTGTATCCGGTCGACTACGTCAACGACCCGTACGTGATCGGTCAGAACGATCGGGTGATCTCGATCAGCGCATTTTTGGAAGTCGGCCTCGACGGCGAGGTGAACTCCGAAGCAATCGAAGGCAAGCAATATAGCGCGCCCGGCGGCCAGCTGGATTTTGTGCGCGGCAGTCAGTTGTCCAAGGGTGGAAAATCAATCCTGACTGCGCACTCCACCGCGGCCAAGGGAACGGTCTCGCGCATCGTGCCGAAGATCGAACGGCCGGCGACCGATCCGCGAGCCGACACGCAGTACGTGATTACCGAGTACGGCGTCGCCGATCTCTGCGGCAAGTCGACGGCTGAGCGTGCCGCCGCTCTGATCGCAATCGCGCATCCAAAGTTCCGCGACGAGTTGCAACGCGGCGCTCGCGCGCTCGGCTACGTTTAGCAGCGCACGAGCCGCAACCTATTTCAACGTTCCGATGTGCAGAATTCGCGCAGGCACTGGCGCGATCGCAATCCCGCGGCATCCGGCGGCGCAGGATTTCCGCGGTAAGAAGAACTCGGCGGAAAATGCGATCCGCCGGCCGTCGGGCGACCACACCGCGTGATTGGCGTTAAGCCGGCAATCGGTCACTTGCAGCGCTTTGCCGGTTGAGGACGCCTCGATGAAGATCGCGTAGTTGCCGTTCAGGCAGCCGCGCCGCGACTCAAACGAGAGGAAGCGATCGTTGGGCGACCAGTCAGGCGTGCGCGCCTGCAACGGATCGAGTTGATGCAGTCCGGTGTCGAAGTCGGCGGGGTTGGTATTGGGCGGAATGAGATTCTGGAGCCAAATCTGATTTTGATCGTCGTCGTACTGGCTGCCCGCGACCGGCGGTTGTCCTGCGAAAGCCAACTCGGTTCCGCTGCGCGAGATGGCCGATTGGCCGGTCCAGATCTGATCCGTTGAAGTCTGCGTCTGCAACTTCATCCCGCCGGGTACGCTGACCAGGTCGATAAAGGGTCCGCTGGAGCCGCCGGCCTGCCCCTCGACCGAGACGCCCGACCCGTCAGGAAGCCACGACGGATAGCCGTTGGGAATCGACGCCGCAGTGGGAAGCCGCGTCGGCGCGCTGCCGTCGATGCCGACGACGTAAATTCCGCTCATGCCGCCGTCGCTGAAGTGGACGCCGGTGAATGCGATCGGCGCCGTGATCGACGGGTCGGAGGTCCACAGCCAATTGGAACGAGTGGCCGAGACGTCGTCGATCCCAAGAAACTTGGTGGCCTTTCCGCCGTTGGCTGGAACGGTGAAGAGTTCCCAGAATCCGGTCACCGCGCCGCCGGCGCATCCAGTGGAAATAGCGCAGCGGCTGAACAGGATCGCATTTCCGTCCGGCGACCACCTGGGCCAATAGTCAACGGTGGCCGCTTGGTGAGTCACGTAGTGAAATTCGTGCGCCGATGCGGTTGAAGCAAAGTAGAGGAGCGCGACGAACGCGAGCAGCGATGCCGGCGCGAAAGCGACGATTGATCTTTCGCGGAACCTCGATCGAACAGTCGGACACATGTGACAGCGACTGCTATATCATCGGCGCGAGTCGTTCGCCACGAAAAGCGCTGAGAACGGCGTCGCGCATCACGATCTCGATCGGGCGCGCGCGGCGAGTCCGACGACTAACGCATCGACCAGCCACTTGAAGCTCTTGTCTGCGTCGAGAGGGATGCCAAAACCGCCCGCGCTCTCGAGCGCGCAAAATCCGTGCACCGCACTTCGCATCGCGCGCACGGCGTGAATTCCGTCGTCGCCGCGAAAGCCGTAACCGCTCAAGACGGCGAGACAGGTGTTGATCACCTCGTCGCCTGCCGTCTTCATCTCGGCGTCATTGCGCGACGGCGCGATCATCGTCGCTGCATAGATCCCCGGATGACGCTTGACGAACGCGCGATACTCGGCGGCGAGTCCGCGGACCGCGTCGTCGCGCGACTTGCCAACGGTCGCCCGCGCCAGCGCCACGCCCAACTCGCGCGCCGCCATCAAGCCAAGCTCGCGGCGCAGTCCACTCATGCCGCCGATGTGGTTGTACAGCGAGGGCGGACGGATCCGCAGTTTCGCCGCGACGTCGGCCAACCTCAGCGCGTCCCATCCTTTGTCGTCGGCGATCTTCGCTGCGGCGCGAACGACTGCACTCTTGTCAATTCCGGCGTGCGTCGCCAAGGTTCGTCCCCTTGAGAAATTCGGCCGTCGAGCCGGCCACAAGATCCGGATACTCGACGTGCGGATAGTGCCCGGCGCCATCGACGATCAACTTGCTTCCATGCAGGTGACTCGCGACCCACTCGGCCTCGACCACCGGATCGTCGAAGTCGGAGTCGCGCGAGCCCATCACGACCAGCACCGGCGCCTTGACTTGCGAAATTCTTGCCTCGCAAGGCGCCTTCGACGCGAACAGCATCGCGCGCGTCGCCTCGATTCGTCCCGGCTCCTTCAAATTCGCGAGCAGCGCGGCGCGGTATGCGGGCAGGTCGGCGGGCGGCGCCGCTTTGTAGAGGGAGCCGTAGTACATGTTCCAAAACGACGGGCCCCACGGACGAACCGTCGCGACTTTCAGGATGCCGGTCAGAAACATCGAGGTCGGCATCTCGCGCACGAACGGGCCGATCAGCACGATGCCGTCGATTTGATCTGGAACTTCAGCCGCGGCCCACACCGCTGCCGCGGCCGCCATTGAGTTGCCGACGACGTAGGCGTGCTTCGAGCCCAGACGCCGAATCAGCGCGACGATATCAGCGCCGACCGCCGCGGCCGAATAGTCGGGCCATCCGACCGTCGATTCGCCGAGCCCGCGCAGGTCCATCGTGACTACGCGAAATCCCGCCGCGGCAAGCTTTGGCGCGAGGAATCGATACTGCGCGCGCACGTCGCCGATTCCGGGGACGCAGACAACCAGCGGGCCGTCGCCGCCGGAGTCGTCGTATGCGATCGCGCCGTCCGCAAGTTTCAGCATCTGCGTCGCCGATGCCGGTTTGGGAGTCGAAGCCGGCGGCGCCGCCGCGCCAGCGTCGCGAGCGAGCGCGACGCCGAGGAATGCGATTGCGGCCGCCGTCAAACCATTGAGCACATAACTATGTATCATAGGGATATAACTAATATAATTAGTTATGCGAGTCAAGTGCTCGAATGCGAGCGCTTCGAGCTGCTCTCGCGTACCCGAAATATGGTCTCTACTTCAGCAGGGCCTGCGCCGGCAGCGGAGCGCACGCGATCAGTTCGGTGCGTTCCAGGCCGGCCTCGCGATGGACGTGGATTTTCTGATACTCGGCGCTCGAGCTCATCTCGATCAGCGCCTGGATACTCGGATACTCGACCAGCACGACGGCGTCCCAGTCCTTTGCCGCGTCGCCAATCACCATCGCGAGCGGTTTTCCGGTCCACACGATGCGGGCTCCGCGCGCGGCGAGCATCGGCGACACCGCTTCTGCATAGCGGCCGTAGGCGTCGGCGCCGGTCCCTTCCTCGCCGCCGGCTTTCGCTTTGAACTTCAACAGGTTGATCATGACGACGGGACCCTGATGAGACTTCACGACCTTGAGAATCTCTTCGGGGTTGGGTGCGATCGAGCTCATGGCTCACCTCGGATGGCGCGGCGAAAATCGGATTCAACGATAGTCAATTCGCACTGCAACCGAAACCGGTCGCTACGTTGTCCGCGGTGCAGCGGGAGTGCCGCGCGTCGCGGACTTTACGGCGGCGATCGAAACCTTGCTATGGTAGAGCAGTGCCGGATTCGCTCCCGCCGACAACGCTCTAAAGGAGAACAACGTATGCGCGCTGCAATAATGCGAGGCAAAAAATTGGTCGTCGACAACCTTCCAACGCCCGAGCCGGGACCGGGCGAGGCGCTGGTCAAGACGCTGGCATGCGGAATCTGCGGCTCCGACCTGCATACGCTCAAGCATGCGGAAAAGCTGGTCGAGGGCTCGCGCCGCAGCGGCGGCCAGTTCGTGATGGACTTGAAACGCGACATCGTAATGGGCCATGAATTCTGCGCCGAGGTCGTCGACTACGGCCCGAACTCGCAGAAGCGCCTGAAGCCGGGAACGCGCGTGTGCTCGATGCCGGTGCTGATCAGGCCCACGGGTGTCGATTCGGTCGGCTACTCGAACAACAATCCCGGCGGCTACGGCGAACTGATGCGGCTCAGCGAGATGCTGCTGCTGGAGGTTCCCAACGGTCTTTCGACCGAGCGCGCCGCGCTGACGGAGCCGATGGCCGTCGGCTATCACGCGGTGCAGAAGGCGCGGCTCGGCGCCGACGACGTGCCGCTGGTGATCGGCTGCGGCCCGGTGGGCTTGGCCGTGATTGCGGCGCTGAAGCTCAACGGTGTGCATCCGATCGTTGCTGCCGACTTCTCGTCGCGACGCCGCGAGCTGGCGAAGCAGATGGGCGCGGACGTCGTGGTCGATCCGAAGGAAAAGTCGCCGTACGAAAGCTGGCGACAGATGGCGGTATGGCCGGATCCCGCCAAGGCGCCGCAACTGCCGCCGTGGATTCCCGGTCCGGCAATTCGGCCCGCGGTGATTTTCGAATGCGTCGGCGTACCGGGCGTGATCGAATCGGTGATGACCGCGGCGCCCGGCAACGCGCGAATCGTGGTGGTCGGCGTTTGCATGGAGCGCGATCAGATCGAGCCGCTCATGGGAATCAGCAAGGAGCTGAACCTCCAGTTCGTGCTCGGCTACACGCCCGAGGAATTTGCCTCGACGCTGCGACATCTGGCCGAGGGCCGCGTCAACGGCGATCCGCTGATTACAGGCAAGGTCGGCGTCGAGGGCGTCGCGCAGGCGTTCGAGGACCTGGCGTCACCGGAAACGCACGCGAAGATCCTGGTCGAGCCGTGGCATAGCTGACGCGCGCGCGTCAGGCGTGGAACAACCTGCTCGACGCCAGGTCGGCGCCCGCGCGCATCGAGCGCAACTTGACCCACACGACCTCCTCGGCCACTTCGCCGAGTCCGGCCGACGTTTCGAAGCCGCAATCAGTGCCGGCCATCACGCGGCGGGGGTCGCCGATCGCCGCGGCGGCGCGCTCGAGCCGCTCGGCGATCACTTCCGGATGCTCGACGTAGTTGGTCTTGGTGTCGATCACGCCGGTGACCAGGCTCATGTGGTCGGGCAGCGGAAATTCCTTGAAGCAGCGGTACTCGTGTTGATGGCGCGGATTCGCGCCCTCAAGCACGAGCGCTCCGACGTTCGCCTGGTACAGCAGCGGCAGTATCTCGCCGAGCGGAACGTCGAGGTCGTGCGGAGCCTCGTAATTTCCCCAGCACACGTGCATCCGCACGCGGTCAGGCGCAACTCCCTGCAGCGCGCGATTCATCGCGGCGATATTCAGTTCGACGTATTCGAGAAATTCCGGCAGCGGACGATCGGCGTACGAGGTGTGCCGCTCCATCGCGAGGTCCGGGCAATCGACTTGCAGCACGAATCCCTGCGAGACGATGTACTCGTATTCGGTCTTGAGCGCGCTCGCGATCGCGTTCACATATTTTTCGTAATTTTCGTAGTACTCGTTCAACATCGCCGACGCGATGATCCCCGGCGACGGCGCGGTCATGAACGGTTCGGCGAACTTTGTCTTCTGATCGTCGAAAATCCGCAGCGTGTCGGCGCACTCAAGATCCACGCCGGCGCGATCGCGATACTTGACCTCGTCGACGGCTTTTGGCGCGTGCAGCAAATCGACCATCGTGCGCTGAAACATCGGCGCCATCAGCTTGCGGAAGCTCGGGTAGCGGACGATGTCGCGCATGATCGGACGCTCGCTGCGGCCGCCAAAGCCGGTCATCCGGTGCTGCACATAGGTGAAAAAGCTCTCGCGCGATTGCTCGCCGTTGTTGCCGACGTCGATTCCGGCGGCGAGTTGCTGGCCGACGACGTAGCGCGTCGATTCCTCGATCTCGCGCACCAGTTCGGCGCCGTCCACTTCCTCGCCGCGGCTCTTCTTCACCAGCATCGCCACCAGGCTTTCGCGCCGCGGCAGGCTGCCGGCATGAGTGGTCAGGATTCGTCCCTGGCTCTGCAGCATCGTGAACTCTCCCGGAGTTAGGCCTCGATCGATTCCTAGCAGACCGGCCAAGCGTGCGGCTATCCGTCGATGGGTTTGGCGGAAACGCCGCGAATTTGACAGACTCGCGCCGCAATGTTCGCGTGAGTCGAGGGAGGGCCTTCGAATGGCGGGACTACTCAATGGCAAGAGCGCATTGATCACGGGCGCCGCGTCCGGAATCGGGCGCGCCACGGCGCTGATCTTCGCGCGCGAAGGTGCGCGCGTAATCGTCGCGGATATGGCGGACGAAGGTGGTGAGCAGACCGTGCGTGCGATTCGCGCCGCCGGCGGCGAGGCGCAATACGTGCGCTGCGACGTGTCGAATGCGCGCGACGTCGACGCGCTGGTTGCGGCCGCGGTGAAGTCGTATGGGCGGCTGGACTGCGCGTACAACAACGCCGGCATCGCGGGCACGCAGCGCAAAACCGCCGACTACGATGAAGATGAGTTCGACAAAATAATCGCGGTCGACCTGAAGGGCGTGTGGCTGTGCATGCGCGCCGAGATTCGCCAGTTCCTTGCGCAGAAAACACCGGGCGCGATCGTCAACACTGCGTCGGCGGCGGGGCTGGTCGCGTCGCACTCGATGCCCGCATACACCGCGGCCAAGCATGGCGTCGTCGGGCTGACGAAGTGCGCGGCGCTCGAGTACGCGCGCGCCGGAATCAGGATTAACGACGTGTGCCCCGGCGTGGTCGATACGCCGCTGGTCGAGGGCATGGTCGCGGGCCGGCCAAAGCTCGCAGCGCGGCTGGACGAAGTCGAACCGATCGGTCGCAAGGCCCGCCCCGGCGAGATCGGTGAAGCGGTCGCGTGGCTGTGCTCGGACGCGGCGTCGTTCGTGACGGGATGCTCGATGTCGGTGGACGGCGGATTGACCGCGCAATAGCGAGTACCGGCGATGCTCGATCCATACATCGAGGCGTGGCGGCTGCGCGAGCTGGTTGCGAAGCGCGAAGTTCGTCCGCGCGAAGTCGCCGAGCTTTTTCTCGCCCGAATCGAGCGGATCAATCCGACGCTGGGCGCGTACATGACGGTGACCGCCGAGCGTGCGCTCGACGACGCGAGTCGGCTGGAAGCGTCGCGCACCGAGGCGGCGTCGATGCCGCTGTACGGCGTCGCGTACTCGCTCAAAGACCTCACGCCGACGGTGGGCATCCGCACGACGATCGGTTCGCGAAATTACGCGGATTCGTTTCCGCCGCAGGAGGCGGTAATCGCCCAGCGTC
>DASQHV010000315.1:0-2886 GCA_035631915.1 Candidatus Acidiferrales bacterium
TGGCGAAGTCGTACAGCCGGCGCCATACCAGCCGGTTCAACGTTATCACGACCAAAATCATCGAGAGCAGGCTGATAAGGATCATTACGCCGTTTCCGGTCTTGTAAGTAGCGGCGTCGAGCAATGCGCCCAGCCCGGTGACCTGGTAGGTGTGGCCCTGGTAAACGAAGTACTCCGACAGGATCAGCGCGTTCCATCCGCCGCCCCACGCGGTGATGCTGCCGGTGATGAGCGACGGCATCACGGCCGGCACGATCAGTTTGCGCCAGGTGGCGTAACGCGAGAGGCCGAACGCGCGCGCCGCTTCCTTGAGATCCTCGGGCACCTGGTTGATGCCGGCCAGCAGGTTGAACAGCAGGTACCATTGCATGCCGGTGAGGATCAGCAGAATCGACGCGAGGTTCATCCCGCCGGTGACGCGGATGACGAAGATGACGATGAGGGGGAACAGCGCCGTCGCGGGCATCGAGCCGACAATCTCCGCCACCGGCGAGAGGATGCGATTGAAGCGCGGGCTGTCGCTGGCTGCCAGAGCGCACGGCACCGTCCACGCCAGAGAGATCGCGTAGGCGGTCAGCATCCGCAGCGTCGAGTAAACGATGGCCGCGGGAATCTGCCTGACGTCGGACGGCCACGGCTGCGCCAGCGTCCTGACCAGCGCGACGAAGCCGGCGCCCATCGCCCACGCCAGCAAAATCAGTAGCGAGCCGACCGTGAACAAGCGCATGAACTGGCTGGCGCGGCGCGATTGCTCGGGCGTCAGCAGATTGACGCGCGGTGCGGCGGCGATCGCGTCGCGCAGCATGCGGATCGGCGGCAGCAGGATCGCACGCAACGCGCGCGTCACCGCGGGGCCGACGCCGGCGAGCAAATCGAACATCCCGAGCGACTGCGCGGGGCCCCCCGACGCCGCGAACTCGTAGCGAAACTTTTCGGCCCACGCCGAAAGCGGCTGCCACACGATCATATCCATCGCGACGATGATCGAGAGCAGCGTGAGAAGTCCGGCGACGATGTCGAGCGGGCGGCCCTTGTCGGCTGCGTCCATCAGGAAACTGCCAAGGCCTGGCAGATGGTAGTTGGCAGGGCCGACCGTGATGATCTCGCAGGCGATCAGGAAGTACCATCCCGCAACCCACGACAGAATCGAGTTGTAGACCAGCTTCGGCACGCAGGCGGGCAGCAGCAGGCGCTTGAACTTGAGCCAGCCGTGGGCGCCGAAGGACTCGAGCGCGTCGCCGGAATCGGCGGGAATCGTCTTGACGGCCTCGAACACGCCGAGGGCCATGTTCCATGCCTGGCTGGTGAAGATCAGAAAGATCGCGGCCATCTCGACGCCGAGCCGGCTGCCATGAGCGAGCGCGACGAAAAAATAAACCGCGGCGGGAAAGAAGCCGACCACCGGCACGGACTGCGCGATGTCGATGGCGGGAATCAGGACGCGCTCGTAGATCCGGCCGCGCGCCGCCGCCATCCCGTAGCTCACCGAGAAGACCAGCGCGATGACATACGCTGCGAGCATCCGGTAGAACGAGCAGAACGCGTAATAGGGAAGATGCTCGATCGAGACCGGCAGGCGCCGCGCGATGAGTTTCTGCGCGGGAGCGCGGTAGGCGAAGAACAGCGCCAGGATGGCGGCGAGCACCAGGAACGACAGCGCTCCGTTGATCAACTGCCGCGTGTTTATTTTGAAACCAAACATTTTTCACACGCCCGAAACTCCCAGCATAGCCGCGTCCGCGATTTGCTCAAGTGCGAATTGCATTGCGCCGCGATTAATATTCGGCGCACCTCCGTTGACAACGCGCTGACCGAGCAATAGCGGTCAGGCGAACGGCAAGGCAGATTGATGGCGATGCGCGAAGAAAATCCCGAGCATCGATGGCGGCTCGGCGTCGACGCACGAACCAGCGCCTCGGAAGTGCAACCGTCGCGGCCTGCCGTCGCGGAGTCGTTGCCGTCACGCGACGTGAGTCACGCGCGCCTGGCGCGGCCGGTGTACGTCGTGACGGTCGAGCACATTGCCTGGGGTGCAATCGGCGTGTGGGCGGTGCTGACGCGTCTGGTGGCTCTGGGAGCGGCGCCAATGAATCCGACGGGCGCGATCGCGGCGCTCGCGGAGTTTGCGATCGTCAAGGACGGGCGCGCCGCACTGGCGGCGATACCGGGGCACTACGCATCGTGGCCGGAACTGCTCCAAGGCGCCGTGTTCGGGGCGATCAGCGCCGGCGATGCGCGGGCGCGAATCGTCGTCGCGATCTGCGGGCTAATCATGGTCAAGCTGGCGTTCGCAACGCGCCGCTGTGTCGGACGGGCCGGCGCGCTCGCGCTCGGTGCGATGCTCGCGATTTCGCCGACGTTGACGTACTACTCGCGCGACGGCGCGACTGCCGTCGTGTCGATGACGGCTATGCTCGCGGCGATTCTGATCGCCGAGAGCATGCGGTCGAAGCCGGGTGTGATTCGCGGCGCCGCGCTGGGAGTCTCGATTGCGCTGTGGCTGTCGTGCGATGCGACTGGCTACGCGAGCGCCGCAACGGTGGCGGTCGCGGCTGCCTGCGTCGGCGCGTTCAAGCTCGCGACGCACGACCATCGCAGGCTGCGCATCCGCGTCTGGTGGCAGCGCCGCCGCGCGGTGGTAGTCGTCACGGCGATAGTTGCGATCGTGGGATGGCTCGCGTTGACGACGGTGTGGTTCAGCTACCCAGTCGCCGACGTGAGTGCGGCGAAATGGCGAGCGGCGTTCGCGCTCCCAAGCGTCGCGTTCGAGCGGGGACTTCGGAACGTCATCCCGATCCTCGGATTTTACGAATTCGCGATCATGGCGCTCGCGATTGTCGGCGCGGCGGCGATCGTCGCGGACAAGGCACGGAGCCGATTCGCAGC
>DASQHV010000316.1:0-6628 GCA_035631915.1 Candidatus Acidiferrales bacterium
TCGCAGTCGCGACGAAATAGACCGCTACCACCATCGCACGCGGCCGGTGTCGACGTGCACGAATCCGGTCCGCGGATAGTAGCCGACGCCGCCCGACTTCATCGCCAATGCCGCGCCGCGCAGTTGCGCCAGGCTGCGGCCGGGAACGGAAATGTCGATCGCCTTGCCGTCGATATGCAGGCTGTGCACGGCGACGCCTTCGCTGTTCGAATGCAGCATCGCGTTGGTCAGCGGCGAGCGATATCCGGAAATGACCTGAAATGATTCCGACGTGCCGAGCTGGGTTTGAATTCTCGACAGCAGGTCGAGCAGCGCGGGATCGATCGGCTTGATCTCGTTGGCGCGGAAGTCGCGCAGGATGTAGTTGACGCGGTTCAGTTCCTCGGGATTGTAGCTGCCGTTTTCCCAGTAGGTGGTGTTGAGGCTCTCGCCGGTGTGCAGGTTGTAGAACTTGAGCGTGCGGCGCCGGAGCAGGATGCGCGTGCCGGCCATCGCGACGGTCGGCACCAGCAGTTGGGTAGCAGCGAGCGCCCCCATCCTGAGGAATCGCCGGCGCGACAGATGTGTCGCAGCCGCGAGCTCGGACTTCGCGTCGTTTCGAGTATTCCTTTCCCCACTCATTTCGTCGCAGGTGTCTTTTCTAACGTCCCCTTTGACTGTTGACGAAAGTCCGGCCGCCGTCAAGCCGCGCCACCAATATCGTCAGGATAAAGCGCTTACTTCCTCACCTTTTTTAATGCCTGCTCGACGCCTGCCATCCGCTTCGGCAGCCCCTTCCCTTCCATCTTGGCTTTCATGTAGCCGCTGAGTCCGAGCACCATGTGATGCGAGTGCGCGTTGCGAATCGACGCGCTGTAGCCCATCGCGTCCTGCGCCGAGTTCACCGCCCACTTCAGCATCCTTAGCGTGAAGCGATCGCTCTCGGCGATTCGATTTGCCAACGCCATCGTCTCCTCTTCCAGCCGCTCGCGCGGCACCACCATGTTGACGAAGCCGAGCGCGCAGGCCTCCTCGGCGCCGACGAAGCGGCTCTGGAACAGGATTTCCTTGGCCTTGCGCGCGGGGATGTCCCACGGGATCGAAAAGTATTGGAGCAGCGCGGGCAGGAACTTCGCGTCGTCGGACGCGACGACCAAATCCATCGCCGCCGCGAACATCCATCCGCCGAAGATGCACAATCCGTGCACCTGCGCGATGGTCGGCTTGTCGAGGTCGCGCCAGCGCAGCGTGTTGTCCAGGAACATGTGGCGGGAGCGCGCGTACTCGCCGCGCACGCCCTTGGGGAACGGGCGGCGCTCCTGGTCGGCCTTTTCCTCCGGCGTGCCCAGGTCATGGCCCGACGAAAAATTCTCGCCGGCGCCCGCCAGGATGATCACGCGCACCTCGTCGTCGGCGTTGGCGCGCGCGAACGCGGCGTCCATCTCCTCGAGCATCAGGCGCGACTGCGCGTTCTTGTAGCGCGGGCGGTTGAGCGTCACCTTCGCGACGCGATCGAGCTTGTCGTAGAGAACTGTCTGATAGTCCATGGCTGTCCCCGCTCCGATGCTCCCGGATTTTCGACTCCCTTAGGTTACAACAGTCGCGCGTCGATGCGGCAACCGTCGCCGCGAACGCTCGCGGTTGACGTATCTGGTGCGCAGCAATCAGGATTTGAGTTGTGCATCAGCGCGAAAAATCGTCGCGGCTGTTTGTCGCGCTCGCGATCTTGATCGCCGTCGGATCGTTTGGCGCTGGTCAGTCAGTGGCCTTGGAGCCTGGCAGTCTGCAGGTTCCGAATCCCGGCGCGCAGCAGAACGAACTGGAGATCGCACCGCCGGCCCCGCAAAATCAATTGCCGGTTTCGCCGCCCAAGCCGCCGACGCGCGCCAATCAAAGCGCGACGATCCCGACGATGCGCGTCGACGACGCGCTGAGCCGCGCCGCGACCGACAACCTGCATCGTCATCGATTGCCCTATGTGAACGCGCAAGTTCTCGGCCTCGACCCCGGCGTCCCCGCGATGGTCACGCTCTCGGGCAGAGTGGCCACGCAGTTCGGCAAGCAGGACGCGGAGAAGAAAACCGCCGACTTCCTGCGCTCGGCGGAAGTGAAGTTCGACAATCAAATCCAGATCGTGCCGGGACTCGCGAGCGGAATGGTGACTCCGGGCAATCAGGCCGGCACCCTGACGCTTCCTGCTGCTTTCTACGGATGTTGGCGCGGCACGTCGTACGGTTCCGATTCGAGCGCATATCTCGGTGGATGCGCTCCCGGATACGAGATTCCTGAAACGACGGAATGGTGCTTCCGCCGGGTCGGCGACAGCAGCTACGAAATCACCTTTCAGCAGGCGAGTTCCGCGGTCCCGAATTTCCGCGAACGGACCGACCTGGTCTCCAGCGACGGCCAAAACCATATCGTGCTGCGATCGGTCGGCGCTTACGACCTGTCGGAATTTCAGCGCATCCCGGTTTCCTATACTTCGATTTCCAACTGCGACCTGCTGAACGGCGGCGCGACGCTCGCTTGTCGCGGGCCCTCGACGTACCTGTGCGCAGGCAGGCCGTGGTATCGAAAAACCGGTCACGTCGAGATGTACCGCGCGGCCCGCTAATCCACACTTGCTTGAAATCTGCCGCAGCTATAGATGTGCGGTTCGATCTTCAGAGAAAGGCGGAACATATAGATGGCCCTTTGGAAACCCGACCAGACGTTTTATCCGTCGCCGCGGATGGCCATGCAGGCGCCGCGCGAGACGCTCGGCTACGTGGTCACGTTCAATCCGACGCCCGCCAACGGAAGGCGCGACGCGCTCTGCGTGCTCGACCTCGACCCCAAGTCCAAGCGCTACGCGCAGGTGGTCGGGCGCGTCGAGGTGCCGAACACCGGCGACGAATTGCATCACTTCGGCTGGAATGCGTGCAGCGCCGCGCTATGCCCCTACGCGCCGCATCCGCATATCGAGCGCCGCTACTTGCTGGTGCCGGGCCTGCGCTCGTCGCGCATCTACATTTTCGACACCAAGCCCGACGCGCGAAATCCCAAGCTGGTCAAGACGATCGAGGCCGAAGAAATTGCGTCACGCACGGGTTACAGCCGGCCGCATACCATCCACTGCGGCCCCGACGCGATTTACGTCAGCGCGCTGGGCGCGCCCAACGGCGACGGCCCCGGTGGAATTTTCCTGCTCGATCACGAAAGCTTCGACGTGCTTGGCCGATGGGAAGTCGAGCGCGGTCCTCAGAATTTCGCTTACGACTTCTGGTGGCATCTCGGCTACGACGTCGCCGTCACCAGCGAATGGGGCACGCCGAAGATGGTCGAAAACGGCGTCGTCCCCGAACTGCTGCTCGCGAACAAGTACGGGCACGCGATTCATATCTGGGATCTGCGCCGCCGCCGCCATCTGAAATCGCTCGACCTCGGCGCCGAGAATCAGATGGCGCTCGAGCTACGGCCATCGCACGACCCGACCAAGACCTTTGGCTTCGTCGGCGTCGTGATCTCGACCAAGGATTTGTCGGCGTCGATTTTTCTCTGGTATCGCGAGGGCGGCGACTGGAAGGCAAAGAAAGTGATCGAAATTCCCGCCGAGCCCGCCGACGAAAGCCTTCTGCCGCCCGCGCTGAAGCCGTTCAAAGCGGTGCCGCCACTCATCACCGATATCAACCTGAGTCTCGACGACAAGTTCCTGTACGTCGCGTGCTTCGGCACCGGCGACCTGCGGCAATACGACGTCAGCGATCCGTTCAACCCGAAGTTGACCGGCACGGTGCGCCTCGGCGGAATCGTGGCGCATGGCAAGCATCCGAAGAGCGGGCCGCTGAACGGCGCGTCGCAGATGATCGAGCTCAGTCGCGACGGCCGCCGCGTTTACATCTCGAACTCGCTGTACGGTGCGTGGGACGCGCAGTTCTATCCGGAGGGCGTGCGCGGCTGGATCGCGAAGATTGACTGCAAGCCGGCGGGCGGCATGACGGTTGACCCGGAATTTTTCACGACCTTCGACGGCGAGCGTCCGCATCAGATTCGCCTGGAGGGCGGCGACTCCTCGTCCGACTCGTTCTGCTATCCGTGACGGCCGCCTGGCCGTGGATTGCAGTCGCGGCGCTCGGCGCCTATCACGGCGTCGATCCGTCGATGGGCTGGCTGTTCGCGGTCGCACTCGGGCTCCAGGAGCAGAGCCGCGCCAAGGTGGTGCGCTCGCTCGGGCCCATCGCGGTCGGTCATCTCGCGTCGATCGCCGCCGTCGTCGCGATCATCGGCGGCCTTAGGCTCTTCGTCGCGATTGATTGGCTGCGACCGCTCGGCGCCGGCGCGCTGATTGCCTTCGGCCTGTTTCGCTTTGTGTGGCCCCGCGCGCATCCGCGCTGGGTTGCGATGCGCGTGAATTCTGCCGAGCTCGCGCTGTGGTCATTCCTGATGGCGTCGGCGCACGGCGCGGGGCTGATGTTGTTTCCGATTCTGATCGGCATGACGCCCCACTCCGCGCACGGCGCGCATCACATGGCCGCGGCGCATGCGGCGCATACCGTAGCGCAAGCAATCGCCGTCGTCCTGCTCCACACCGGCACGATGATCGTCGTGATGGGCGCGATCGCGATCCTGGTGTACGACTACGTCGGGCTGGCGATTCTGCGCAGCGCCTGGATCAACCTCGACACCGTGTGGGCATCCGCGCTGGTCGCGGCCGGGGTTTTTTCGTTGTTGATTTGAGTCGCGCGCAGCCGCTTTTTTTGCCCGCGCCGGCGTGCCAGCATTTGGGCATGCAAGCCTTGCGAATCCTGCTGGTCGAGGACGAGACCCGGCTGGCGGACGCCGTGAAGCAAGGGCTGACGGAAGAAGGCTTCAGCGTCGACGCCGTGGCAAGCGCAGAATTGGCCGAGCCGATTGTCGCGCGCGGTGCGATCGACTTGGTCGTTCTCGACCTTCAACTCCCCGGCAAAAGCGGGCTCGACCTGCTGCGCGAGATGCGCGCCGCCGCCAACCGCGTCCCGGTGCTGATTCTGACCGCGCGCGGTGCGCTAGAGGATCGCGTGACCGGCCTCGACACCGGCGCCGACGACTACCTGGCCAAGCCGTTTGCATTCGCGGAGCTGGTCGCGCGAATCAAGGCGCTCGCGCGGCGCCGCTCCGCCCCCGCGTCGCAGGTGCTGAAGGTCGGCGACCTGGAATTCGACACCGTCAAGCGCCGCGCGAAAATCGGCGAGCACAACCTGAATCTCTCGCCCAAGGAAAAAATGCTGCTCGAGCTGCTGATGCGCAATGCCGGTCAGGTGGTAACGCGCGACATGATTGCCGACGCGGTTTGGGACTCGAACTACAACGCGTTGACCAACCTGATCGAAGTGTTCGTCAATCGCCTGCGCCAAAAAATCGATCCGCGCGCCGACCGCTCGCTGATTGTTACAGTTCGGGGAGTCGGCTACACGATGCGCGCGGAATGATGGCGCGCCCCGCCGATGACGATTCGACTAAGGCTGACGCTCTACTGGGCCGCCGTACTCGGCGCAATTCTGCTGGTCGCCGCAATCGCGGCGGCGGGACTCTTTGAACGCCAGCAATGGGCCGCGCTCGACGCCGCCCTGCTCGAGGAAGCCGAGACCACCGCCGAGGAAATTCAGCGCGGCAGTCCGGCGCACGCGCCGGAAGTCGTCGAGCGGCTCAGCAAGGAAGCTGACCTCGGACCGGGCCGGCGCGTGCGCTTGATGACGGCGCGCGAAATTGTCACCGACTCCGGCGACGCTCACACCGCGCCACCGAGTGTCAGCCCGCCCTTCCCCGCCAAATCCGTGATGATACGCGATCGCGACTTTCGCTTCGCCGTCGCACCGCTGACGTTCGACGGCCAACCTGCCTGCCTGCTGAGCGGTATCGCCGTAACTCCCATCGCCGGCACGATCGCAAGGATGCGCAACAGCTTGCTGCTGACGGTGCCGATCGTGCTGATACTCTGCGTGGCCGGCGGATACTGGCTGGCGGGACGCGCGCTCAGTCCGATCGACGCGATCCGCTCCGACCTGGACGCCATCGGGCCGCTGAACCTGAGCTCGCGGCTGCCGAATCCGCCGGTCGCGGACGAGGTCGCACGCCTTATCCGGGTGATCAACGCGTTGCTGGAACGCCTGGAACGGGCGTCCGCCACCGAGCGCAGGTTTGCCTCCGATGCTGCCCACGAACTTCGCACCCCGCTGGCGATTTTGCGCACTGGAATGGAAGTTGCGCTCGCGCGCGACCGCTCCGCCGAGGAAACTCGCGCAGCGCTCGCGCTGGCGCATCGCGAGGTCCTGTCGCTGTGCAAGATCGCCGACGAACTGCTGATGCTGGCGCGGCTCGGCGGCGAAGTCGCGGTCAATCGCGCGCGGCTCAATTTGCGCGAGCTGGTCGCTGATATCGCGGCGACGGTAGAACCGCTCGCCGAAGCACGCGGCGCGCGCTTGATCGTCGACGCCGATACCGACGTTTTCCTCGACGCCAACGACGCGCACCTGCGCCGGCAGCTGATCAACTTGCTCGACAACGCTCTGAAGTTCACTCCCGAGGGCGGATCGATCGAAGTCGCCGTCACTTCCGAGTCGAATCGCGCGACAATTCGCGTCGCGGACAGCGGCCCCGGAATTCCTCCCGATGAGATGCCGCTGATCTTCAA
>DASQHV010000317.1:0-6212 GCA_035631915.1 Candidatus Acidiferrales bacterium
TGGTTTGTTCGGCGGCGCGGTCAAGGTGCCAAAGATGCCCGCACGCGAGCCGATTCCGGAATGGGATCCGCGGGAAAAATTGAAGTTCGAAAAAGAGGCGCTCGGCTTCTACATCACCGCGCATCCGCTGGACAAGTACGAGCGCGAACTCGCGCGCATCAGCAAGCTGACCACCGCCGACCTGCCCGCGGCGCCCGACGGCAGCGCGGTGCAGATTGCGGGCGTGATCCAGGCCGTCAAGCTCAAGAACAACAAATCGGGCAAGCGCTATGCAACTTTCTCACTCGAAGATCGCGAGGGCGCCGTCGAGGCGATCGCGTGGTCCGAGACCTACCAGAAGTTCGAGCCGATCATCATGGGTGAGGAGCCGGTGCTCGCGCGCGGCAAACTGGACGTTGACGACGAACGCGCGCAGATCATTCTCGAAAGTATCGTGCCGCTCGACTCCGCGTTGATCGATTCCGTGCGCGAGGTGCGCATCTCGGCCCCGCTTGCGTGGTTCGACAACGGCGGACTTGACACGCTTAAGCAGATCCTCGCGCGTTACCGTGGCCGCTCGATGACCTATCTCAATCTCGGTCTCGACGACGGCCGCGAGGCGATCATACTGCTCGGCGACGGCTACCGCGTCTCGCCCACCGCTTCGTTCGTTACCGACATCGAGCGGGTGCTCGCGCCCGGCACTGTCGAACTGCGGTAGCCGGCCTCCGCTCCAGGAGCCAAATCCGCGCGCCTGGTTCCGCACGGAACCACCTTGCGTGCGGCACGATATTTGGCGATTCCCACATCGATTTACGCTCGTCGTAGCGCAGCATTGATGCGCCGAACGATACAGTCGTGGTTCTTTTGGCACCATTGTTCTCCTCGTTCAGGCGCATTGTCGTTCTAATTCTCAAAGCCGGCTGCTGGCATGAGACATGCTCAACAAACAGTGGAGTGTTTTGCGCGCTAGAGGAGGTAGTGCGTGTTCGCGGGATTCAGGGTGTTGATGAGTCTGAGCTGGGTTGGCGCGTTCAGCGGTAAATCTTCGCTGGTTCGCTAATGCATCCTTGGTCTCAGAGCGAAAAGCTATTCAGAAGATTGGGAGGAAAACGAGATGATTGATCGTTCAACAGCAATGGTTTTCACGTCGCGAAGTTGTCGCGTAGGGCGCCTTGGGCTCCGCGCTGCGACAGCGTTCGCGGCGCTGGCATTTATGTTGTCCTTTGCGGCAGGCGTTAACGCCTCAGTAGTCTCTCTTGCTCGCTTCGGAGATGTCGCGCCGTCCTCCGGAGGCGCGACCTTTACCGGTTTCGACGAGCCGATGGCGGATTCGAGCGGTGACGTGGTTTTCGGCGCGGACCTGTCGGACGGTGGATTCGGAATATATTTCATCGCCAATGGTGGTTCGGTCACGAAGATCGCGCGGGACGGCGATTCGATAAGCGGCGCCACGCTGTCCACTCATTTTGATGGCCCGGCAATCAATGACGCCCGGACTATCTTTTTCGTGAACCGCGAGATGACCGGGGGCTTTGCGAATGCGCTGTTCGAGAAGCCCGATCACGCCTCGGTCGCGGCTGTGATCAAGCAGGGCGATGCGGCGCCGGGGACGAGTGGCGTCTTCGAAACGTTCGATGACATGGGAGTGAATCCAACGAAGGGCGATATCGCGATCATTGCAAGTTACACGGAAGATCACGGCTCGACTTTCAAGATCGGCGTCTGGCTGCGCGAGCTAATCAACAAGAACAAGGGCACGACGCAGGTGGTGAACGTAGTCAAGAGCGGTGACGCGCTTCCCGGCAGCAACGGCACTTTGGCCGTCAACTCGGACCCTGAGTGCATCGACGGCCCGTGGGTCGGCGACAATCGCCTGGTCGCGTTTATTGCCGATTGCATCGACGGCGGCACGAACGAAGGCTCGATGTGGGCACGCAAGGGCAATGCGGCGATCAAGACCTTCGTGCTGCTGTCTGACACGCCGCCCGCAGCGCTCGGTGGTTCAATCGACGGCATCAATGTCGGCCGCCCCGGCCTGGTCAACAACATGGTCGCGCTGAACTTTGAGATCTCGGGCGGCAGTACGACCGGAGCGCTGGTGACGAAGACGCTTGGCGGCAAGACCAGCAAAGCCCAGGTCTTGGTTAAGAACGGTGACGCCGCACCCGGGACATCGGGCACATTCTCGACCACTGACGGTGTTTCGGCGCCGACGTTTAATTCCGCTGGTGACGTGGAATTTCACTCAGAGATCGTTGGCGACGCGGTAAATTTCATCGGCGAGTTTGCGTTCCATACCAAGGGCAAGCTCAAGGGAATGCTCGACTCCGTCGTTCTCGCTGGCGATACGAAGCCTGGCGGCGGCGTGTGGGAAAATACCGAGGAAGGATCGATCAGTAGCCGATTCATCACGTTCCTCGACGACACGGGTATAGATGCGGAGGCAGGAGTATTCAGGGCTGACATACCGTAGATAACTCCGGCCTTGTGTGAATAGGACGTGCGTGGTGGTGAAAATCGCCGCGCACGTCTTATTTTTGAATTCGTGCTCCCGCGGCGGCGTCGCCGGGATTGCTCGCGTGTGATAGCATCGCGGATGCATCCAGCACCGCGTGAGGTAAGGCACTGACTAAGTCGTACGACGTCGCCAACGAGCACCACGAAAGCGCAATCCTGGTCGGAATCGAGCTCCAGTCCGACCCCGGCATCGGCAGCGAAGAATCGCTCGACGAATTGCAGGCGCTGACAGAAAGCGCCGGCGCCGACGTTGCCGCGAGCGTCCGCCAGCGCCTGAAAGCGCCTGACCCGCGCACCTTCATCGGCAAGGGCAAGACTGCGGAGGTCCGCGAGCTCGCGCAGGCCAAGGGCGCGTCGCTTGCCATCTTTGACGACGCGCTCAGCCCCGCGCAGGCGCGCAATCTCGAGAGTGAGCTCAAGATCCGCGTCATCGATCGCAGCCAGCTGATTCTCGACATCTTCGCGCAGCGCGCGCACACGCTCGAAGGCAAGCTGCAAGTTGAGATCGCGCAGTTGAGTTATCTGCAGCCGCGGCTGACGCGCCAGTGGTCGCATCTTTCGCGCGTTCGCGGCGGCGGCGCGGGCGGCGGCGGCGTCGGCACGCGCGGACCCGGTGAAACGCAGCTCGAAGTCGATCGGCGCCGGCTTCGCGAGCGCCTGACCCGGCTCAAGTCGCGGCTTGGCGAAGTGGAGCGCACGCGCACCATTCAGCGCCGCCGCCGGCTCGAAGTCCCGTACCCCACGGTCGCGCTCGTCGGCTACACCAACTCCGGCAAATCCACCCTGATGAACGCGCTGACCGACGCGGGCGTCGAGACCGCCAACCGTCCGTTCTCGACGCTCGATCCGACCATCCGCCGCCTCAAGCTGCCCGGCAAGTTGAACGCGATGCTGGTCGACACGGTCGGATTTATCCACAGATTGCCGCATCTGCTGATCGAGGCTTTCAAGGCCACGCTCGAGGAAGTGCGCACCGCGACGCTGCTGCTGCACGTCGTCGACGCAAGCTCGCCGCTCGCCAGCGAGCGCATGACGATCGTCGAGGGCGTGCTGAATGAAATCGGCGCCGGCGCCGTGCCTCGCCTGATCGTTATGAACAAGTCCGACCTGGTCGAGAATCTGCCGCACGGCAACGGCGCGCACGACATAGTCGCGATCTCGGCGCTCAAGAACAGCGGCCTCGACGAGTTGCTCGACGCAATCGCCGCAAACCTCGGGCCCGCGCGCGAGGAAGTGTCGGTCACGTTCTCGGCGCGCCGCGGGGATCTCGTCGCAATGGCGCGCCGCGACGGAGAAGTGCTAAGCGAGGAGTACAACGACGGACTGGTTTCGATGCGCGCTCGCGTCAGCGCGCCGGTCGCCGGTCGCTTGCGCAAAGCCGCCGCGGCAGCTATCTGAACTCTCGCGAGACTCGATACTCGAATGCCAGCGCAGTCTCAGAAAAACGTCCATCATATCGCGGCGAAGCGGCCTGCCCCGTCGTACGGCCATCTGCTGAATCTGCCGAACTTTCTCACGCTATGCCGCCTCGCTTCGATTCCGATCGTGCTGACGTTCCTCAGCCGCCAGCGCTACACCGCCGCGCTCTACGTCTTCGCCGCCGCCGCGATCACCGACGGTCTGGACGGTGCGGTAGCACGATGGTTCGACTCGCGCACGGAACTCGGCGCTTTCCTCGATCCGTTCGCGGACAAGCTGATGCTGGTGTCGTGTTTCGTCGTGCTGACGATTGACGGCCAGCTGCCCGCCTACCTGCTGATAGTGGTTGCGATCAGCGACATCGTGATGTTCGTTGGCTACCTGATGATCTCATTTTTCACCGGCGAGCGGGTGCCGGTGCGCCCGAGCATGATCGGCAAGCTGAGCACCTTTCTTCAGCTCGCCTGCGTGGTCGCAGTGCTGTCGCGGGTGGGCGTCTACTGGCCGGCGAGCTTCAACGCACTGCTAATCACGACCGTTGCCGTGACGGCCGCATCGTTGCTGCACTACGTGTATCGCGGACTGGTGTGGCTGCGATCGCGCGAACCCGAGATGTTCGCGTAGCCGCGCCGCTCAGTTGATCACTTTAGCGGCGCGCAACTCCTCGATCTGAGTCTTCTCGATTCCAGCCTCGCGCAGCACTTCGTCGGTGTGCTCGCCGAGCTTGGGCGGCACCCGCCACATCTTCATCGGCGTCTCCGAAAAGCGCGCGCCCGGATTCACCGTGCGCACCTGCCCGGCCGCCGGATGCTCGTACACGGAGAAGCTCTCGTTCTCGACGATTTCCGAATCCTTCAACAGCGACTCGTAGTTGTGTACCGGGCCGCACGGCACGTCGGCCTTTTCGATCACAGCCAGCCATTCCGCCGTGGTCTTCTCGGGAAACAGTTTCGCCAGCCCGCGCATGAAGTTGCGTCCGCGCTCCGCACGATCGGTCGTCTCGGGGAAAAATTCCGGATGCCCGACCGCCTCGGCGAGCCGCCTTGATTGCTCGTCGGTGAACGGCGCGATCGTCAGCCATCCATCCTTCGTTTTGAACGGATCGAGCGTGGTGCTCTTGGGCGCCAGGTGCTTGAACTCGTCCTCGGGCAGCAGCGTGTAGCCGTAGATGGAATCGTTGGCCGTGAACGCCATCATCGCTTCGAGCATCGGCACCCTGATGTACTGTCCGACGCCGCGCGCCCGCGCCGCGTGCAGCGCGCTCACGACTGACAGCGCCGCCGTCATGCCGCTGACCTTGTCGGCCAGCGCCATTTTCACCGCGGTCGGCTGCCCGGCCTTGAGCCCCTGCACGTAAGCCATCCCCGAGTAGCCCTGGATGACCGGATCGTACGCTGGAAAGTTAGCGAGCCGCCCTTTGGGCGCAAAGCCGCAGATCGAGCAGTACACAATCTTCGGATTGGCGCGGCGAATATCCGCGTAGCCGATTCCGAGCCGGTCGGCGACGCCCGGGCGATTGTTCTCGACCAGCGCGTCCGCTTTGACCGCCAGCCTGCGCACCAAATCGCGGCCGTGCTCCTTCTTGATATCGATCACGATACTGCGCTTGTTGCGATTGAAGTTGAGAAATGCGGCCGTCAGTCCGCCTCGCTTGGGACCGACGTTGCGGCGCATCGAATCGCCCTCCGGCGGCTCAATCTTGACCACGTCCGCGCCCAGGTCGCCGAGCAGCTGCGTGCAGAACGGCCCAGAAATCACGGCGGTCAGATCGAGGACTCGAAATCCTATCAGCGGTCCGTCGGGCATAAGGTCAATCCTTGCCGAGTACGGTTTCAGGTTACGCGGATAATAGCCACACACGCATGGCGAGTCACACTGCGACGAACCCGACGCGAAGCCTGCTTAGCCCGCCGCAAGTCGCGGCGTCAAGGCTGCAACCTGCGCGAGATGAACCGAAAGAACTGACGGCGCGCTCAGTCCGCCGGGAGCTTGGGCACGCTGGTGCCGAAAGCCACGCTCAGGTCGTCGCCGTTGAACGGATACACGTGGACCATCCAGCCGAAGGCTTGCTTGACGAAATGTCCGCCGGCATCCTTGCACTCGGCCTCGTCGGCGATTTTTCCGGTGAAGCCGAAGCGGCCGTCAGCCAGGAAACCGATGCGATGGTTGATTGCCTCCGCGGTCTCGGGCGCCGCCGCAACCGGCATCATCCCAGGTATGAACTCGCGCGTCGCACCGACGTCGCCGTGCAGCAAATCCAGCAGCGTGAGCCCGTTGGGCAGGCAGATGTTGGT
>DASQHV010000318.1:0-6151 GCA_035631915.1 Candidatus Acidiferrales bacterium
CGCGGCGCCGACGAGCGCTTTATCGTCGCGAATCCGCACGCGGTGCCGACCTATCGCGTTTCGCGCGGCGGCCAGGTGACGTATCACGGGCCCGGACAGCTGGTCGGCTACCCGATTCTCAAACTCGAAGGACGCGCGCGCGACGTGTCGAAGTATCTGCGCGCTCTCGAGCAGGCGCTTATCGACGTGCTGCGCGAATTCCGCATCGACGCGACGCGACGCGACGGAATGACCGGCGTGTGGGTCGGCGCTCGCAAAATCGCGAGCATCGGCGTCGGCATCCGGCGCTGGACGACGTATCACGGCTTCGCGATCAACGTGACGACAGACCTGAGCTACTTCGACGCGATCGTGCCGTGCGGAATCGAGGGCTGCGTCATGACGTCGGTCGCTGAATGGGTCAGGGTCCGCAACGTTTCGATGGACGAGTTTGCGGCCGCGACGACGGCCAGCTTCGCACGCGTCTTTGGCTTCGAATCGGTGGTTACGACGAGCGCCGATCGATTCTGGCGGCTGATTGATTCGACGGATGAGCAGGCGCAGCTTCAGCGCTGAGCGAGGCAATGGGCGAACGAAAAGATCCCGACTGGATAAATGTTCGCGCGCCGGTCTCGCCCGAGTATTTCCGCACCAAGGCGATTCTCGGCGAGTTGAAGCTGCACAGCGTTTGCCAGGAAGCGGGCTGCCCAAACATCGGCGAATGCTTCTCGCATCGCACCGCCACCTTCATGCTGATGGGCGACGTGTGCACGCGCAACTGCCCGTACTGCGCGGTCGCGCACGGCAAGGTCCGCCCGCTCGACGCCGACGAGCCGCGCCGGATTGCCGAGGCGGTCGCGCGGCTGGGTTTGCAGCACGTGGTGGTGACGTCGGTCGATCGCGACGACCTTAACGACGGCGGCGCCGCGCACTTTGCGGCGACTGCGGTCGCAATCAAGTCGCTGCCAAATCCTGCGCGCGTCGAAGTGCTGGTGCCGGATTTCCAGGGCGTCGCCGCGAGCGTCGAGACTGTGGTCCGCTCGCCGGTGGACATCTACAACCACAATATCGAGACGGTGCCGCGCCTGTACCGCAGCGTGCGCCCCGGCGGCCACTACCAACTTTCGCTCGACGTCCTGCGCCACGCGAAGCGGACTGCGTCGGCGATTGGCAAGAGCATGTTCACCAAGGCCGGCGTGATGCTGGGGCTGGGCGAGACCAACGAGGAACTGCTCGCCGTCGCGCGCGACTTGCGCGATGCGGGATGCGACATCCTGACGCTCGGGCAGTATCTGCGCCCGTCGAAGGAGCACATTCCGGTCGCGCGCTACGTGCCGCCGGCCGAATTCTCGGAGTTGAAGACCGCGGCGATTGCGATGGGGTTCCATCACGTGGAATCGGGGCCGCTCGTGCGGAGCTCGTATCACGCGTGGGAGCACGTCTGAGCGGCCCGCGCGATCGAGTTGCGCCGCGATAAAAAACGCGCCGCGGAACATCTGCTCCGCGGCGCGCTTTTTCGAAATCTTTCAGACGCTGTTAAGCGGAGTCGATTACCACTCTTCCTCGTGCAGTTCCTTAACCTTGTGCGCGCGCGTTTGAATATACGCGTCCTGCACCGCGCCGTAGAGATCGATGGCATACCGGTCCGCCGTCTCGAACTGGTCGAGATGCAACGAACGGTAGTTCACCGCTTCGATCGCACGCTGGCCGGTGTTGACCGTCAGCGTCACCCACCACGGCACGAAGTAGCTGATCGGATCCATCGCACCGTCCGCGACGAGGCCGACCGTGTCTCCGATCGTCGACGGTCCGAAGAACGGCAGCATCAGGTACGGGCCGGTCGGAATATTGTAGTAGCGAATCGTGAGTCCGAAATCGTTGGGATGCTCTTTCAGGCCGAACCATTGGTCCGCGGGATCGAACAGCCCCACCAGGCCAACCGTGGTGTTGATTCCGAAGCGCGCGACTTCGGTGCCGGCCTCGGCCAGTTTGAGCTGAAACAGGTTGTTCGCGAAACGCGGAATGACGCGGGTGTTATCGAAGAAACGCCCAACACTCTCGCGCACCGACTGCGGCGCGATCGAGGCGTAGCCGCTCGCCACCGGATGCAGCACCCAGTCGTCGAGCTTCAGGTTGAAGGTGAACATCGGCTCGTTGAATCCGGAGAGCGGGTCGGCGTAGCCGCCCTGGTTGTTCTCGCCCGGGGGCATGTTCTGCGGATTGGCGTTGGCGGCCGCCTGCGCGGACGGATTCTGGGACAACGGTGCAGCGTCGGCGCACAGCGCCGGCGTCGCGTACGATATCGCCGCAAAAATCGACGCCGCCAGCATCAGCCGGATCGCGCCGATTTTGTCGGCTGGTTTAGGACAAGATCTCATCATGCTCTCCATTGAGGGTCGCAACGTTGATCTTCACACGGCGCTTCGACGTCACCCTCGCGCCTGCCGCCGCCTCATCACGATCAGCGTACCGGCGGACGGTCGAGGAATCCATAGTTGCCGCTAATCCGCAACCTGCGCCGAATCCATGTTAGTTAATGGTTCGCGAGCGACGCCGCAAGAGCAGCCTGCTTGCTCTTTAGGTCGCTAATCAACGTTGAATATCCCTGGTTGTTCATAACCCGGTTAAACTGGTTACGGTAATTGGCGATGATGCTGATCTCATCGACGGTCACGTCGTAGATTTTCCAAGTCGGGTTCTTCTGCACCAGCCGATAGTTGACGTGGATCGGATCCTTGCCGCCCTGCACGATATCGGTGTTGACCTGGGCGTAGTCGGGACCGTCGTTCGTGACCTTCAGGAACTGGACGTCCTGCCCGCGGAAATCGTTGATCTTGCTCAGGTACGAATCCTCGATAAACGCGATGAAGGCGGTGGTGAACTCCTGCTGCTGGTCGGGAGTGATCTGTTTCCAATGATAGCCGAGCGCTGATTTTGCCATCTCGGTGAATTCAAACGTGCTCGAGACAATTTTCCGCAACTGGTCCTGGCGGGTCGCCAGCGGCGTCTGCTTGTCGCGCAGCACTGCGAGCGCCTGGTTGACGGTCGTCTGCACGACGGCCATCGGAGCGTCGGCGTAAGCGGGAGCAACGAAGAGCGACGGCGCCGCGTTCAGCGCAAGCGTCGCGACAAACGTGAAAATCGCGAACGAAGTTCGGGAGACCATTCGGTCGATGTATGTGCGGTTCTTGGTCATCTTTACTACTCCAGTCTTTTTCACCTCGTCGGTCACTTCTTCTGGTCGGGTTTTGCGGGGTTCGCCTCCTTGACAGGTTTTGAATCCTTGCCGGGCTTGGAATCCTTGTCCGATTCGCCGCCGCCGTTGCTGTTGATCAATTGACCGATCGCATCCTCGAGCACGAACGTCGACTGCGTTTGCCGGATGGTGTCGCCGTTCTTGAGAATCCGCTCGCTCGGGCCAAGCGCGATCGAGACGTACTTGTCGCCGATAATACCGCTGGTCTTGATCGCAGCGATCGCTTCCTTGTCGATCTGCACGCCGTCATTGATTCGAAGTGCGACGCGCGCGCGGTAATCTTTGAGGCCGATATGGCCGACCTTACCAATCTGGACGCCAGCGAGTTGCACCTGGTCGCCGGCCTTCAACCCGGAAATGTTATCGAAGTTGGCGTAGAGCGTGTACCCCGGCGGCGCAAAGACCGGAATCTTGCCCAGCGAGATCGATAGAGTCGCCAGCGCCACCAGCCCGAGAATGGCGAAAATCCCGACGATAAGCTGCGTTGTTCGACTTGCATACATAATTCTGACGTCAGCCCCCAATCACCGATTCATTCTCCTCGCCCGCGGCGCGCCCGGCCAGAAAACGCTGGAACACGTCGTCGCCCGCGCCCATCACTTCGGCCACCGTACCGTTCAGATGAGTGCGGCCCTGATGCAGAAACGCGACGCGGTCGGACACCTGGAACACCGCGGGCACGTCGTGACTGACCATCACGGCGGTCAGCTGGAAATTTTGCTGAGTGCGCCTGATGAGATCGTGAATCGCGCCGGTGCGCGTTGGATCCAGGCCAGTGGTCGGCTCGTCGAGCATCAGGATTTTCGGCCGTCGCACCAGTGCGCGCGCAAGCGCCGCGCGCTTCTGCATCCCGCCGCTCATCTCGGACGGGAACTTGCGCTCCATCCCTTCCAGCCCGACCGCCTTCAACGTCTCGTGCACGCGATCGTTAATCTCGCTGCGGCTCAGCCGGGTCTTTTCGACCAGCGGAAACGCGACGTTGTCAAACACGCTCATCGAGTCGAACAGCGCGCCCGCCTGAAACAGCATCCCGAATTTCTCGCGCACCGCGTCCAGGCCCAGCGCGCCAAGCCGCGTCACCTCGATATCGCCGATCTTGATCGAGCCCGAATCGGGGCGCAGCAGCAGGTTGAGATGCTTCAGCAGAACCGTCTTGCCCGAGCCGCTGGGCCCCACGATCGTCGTAATCTCGCCGGCGCGAAAATCCAGCGTGAGTCCGTCGAGCACCTGCTGGCGCCCGAAGCGCCGGCGGAGATCGCGTACCTCGATTGCGTTGGCCGAGCCGCCAGTGTCTGCAGCCGCAGGGCGCGAGTCGCCGCCGTTGCGATTGGATTGTTGTTCACTCATCGGATCGTGCTGTCCCAAAAGTGCGTGACACAATTTTCACAAAAGTAGCGACCCGACAATATAGTCGCTGGCCAGCACCAGCACGCTCGACAGCACCACCGCCTCGGTGGTGGCGCGGCTGACGCCGGTCGCCATGCGCTCGGCGTTGTAACCTTTGTAGCAACAGACCCACATCACGACCACGCCGAAAACCAGCGCCTTCCAGATTCCGAGCATGATGTCGTGGCTGGTCAGGTACGACGAAATTCCATTGAAGTACGCGCCCGACGGCGCGCCCATCAGACCGACGCCGACCATGTAGCCGCCCCAGATTCCGACCACGTCGAAGACCGAGGTCAGCAGCGGAAAACTTACGACGCCCGCCAGCATCCGCGGCGAGACCAGGTATTGCACCGGATTGATCGCCATCACCGTCAGCGCATCGATCTGCTCGGTGGTCTGCATCGAGCCGAGCTCGGCGGCCATCGCAGAGCCCGCGCGCGCCGCGATCATCAGCGCCGCCAGCACCGGACCGAGCTCCTTGACCAGCGTCAACGAAACGACCGTGCCCAGGGCGCCGTCAGAACCGAATCGGCGCAGCGTGATTGCGACCTGGAGCCCCAGCACCATGCCGGTGAACGCGCCGATCAGCAGGATGAGGAACAGCGAGTCGGCGCCGATAATTCTAATCTGCCGAATCCACAAGCGCGGCTTGTACGGCGGCAGGAACGCGTACGCCACCGCCGCGAGCAGGAACAGCACGAACGCGCCGAGCCGGGCGATGCCGTCGATAACCAGCGCGCCAAGCCGCTCAATCAATGCCACCACAGTCTTCAGTCCTGTTTTCTCAAGCTTTCACTGATTAGCAATCCCAAGGCGGGTGAGCTGGTTGTGCGTGTGCGTCGATTGGCCGCTGCGCACGAACTCGGCGAGATCCTCGATCACGTCAAGGTCGAGCGCGGGGCGCATCAGCCGCAGCACTTTAGCTGGAAGATCGCGCTGGCGACAATCGTCGAGATGCTTGACCAGGCTGAGCCGCCCGAAGCGGGTTGGGAGCGCGTCTGCGGGAGTGCGGCAAATCACGTTGGTGCCGGAGAAATCGCGCGAGGGCACCAGCACCGCACCGCGCGGCGCAGGCATCGCCTCAAACACCTCGTCGATATCGGAGCCGTTGATCAGCGGAACGTCGGACAGCACCGTGCAGACGGTGGTCGCGCCCTGTGCGATCAACGCCGAGGTGGCGCGCGCGACCGCGGCGTTCAGTCCGCGAGGGAATTCCTCGTCCACGGTCAGCGCTCCGGCTGAGCGCGCCAAACCGAGCAGTGTCGCATCCGAGGTGACCACGGCCACGCGATCGGCGCACCGCGCACTCATCGACGCCGCCAGCACGTCGCGGAACATCGCCTCGGCCAGAACGCGCCGCTCGCCCGGCGGCAGCACGGGCGCGAGCCGAGTCTTGGCGAAGTCGAGCTGCTTGGCTGCGATGAGGATAAAGCGCACGGCGTTTCTTTATAACCTAACATGCCGTCGCATCCAACGGCGCGTGGGCGATGCGCAGTTGCGCCCGCGCTTGACACTGTTTCCGTCGGT
>DASQHV010000319.1:0-9146 GCA_035631915.1 Candidatus Acidiferrales bacterium
CGGGGGTTAGCGCGCTGCTGAGGCTGCCGGCGGCCGGCGGGCCGGGCGGGCCGAATCTGGAGCCGAACGACGTGGTGGTGGGTGCGATCGTGAGGAGTGACGGGTGACGCAAGCGCCGCAGCGATTCATCGTGCACGTCACGACGGCCGGGGAGCGCTGGGATCTGATCGCATGGCAATACTATGGCGACGCGACTGGCTATAGCCCGATCATAATGGCTAATCCGAACGTCGCGATCGTTCCGCAGTTCGGTGCGGGAGTGACTATTGCAGTGCCTATTCTCGAACAGAGCGACGTAATCATCAGCGATCTGCCGCCGTGGAAGCTAGCAGGGGCGGTGGCGTAATGGCGGCGGCGATTTCGTACGAGGTTCGTGCGCCGCAGTGGGTTTTCACCTACCAGGGAGTGGATATTTCGGCGGACGTTTCGCCGATGGTGCGAGCGATACGCTACGTGGACCGGCTCGACAACGAGTCAGGCGAGCTGGAAGTGGAGCTGGAAGATCACGCGAAGCGCTGGCAGAGAGCGTGGTATCCGGCGCTGGGCGATCAGGTCGGCGCGCGGATTGGATACCGCGGAGAGGGATTGCTGAACTGCGGAGATTTTCAGATCGACGAGCTGGAGCTCGACGGTCCGCCGGACGTGATGCGGGTGCGGTGCCTGGCCGCATCCGTGACGCCGGCGATGCGGACGCCGAACAGCGCCGCGTACGAAAATCAGAGTCTGGTCGCAATTGCCGCCAGTATCGCGGCGAAGTACGGACTCGAGCTGATCGCGGCGCCGCAGGTGGGCGAGGGGGGCGAGGGAGACATCGCGTTTGCACGGGTGACGCAGCGCTCAGAGACGGACCTGGAGTTTCTGAAGCGGCTTGCGAACCGCTACGACTTCGACTTCACGGTGCGCGGCGGGCAGCTGGTGTTTTACGCGCGGACGGCTCTGGAAGCGGCGCCGGCGGTCCGAACGATCGTCAGGGCGGACACCGAGCGGGTCGCGTTTCGCAACCGGACGCGGCGAATCTACGGCGGCGCCCAAGTCTCGTACTTCAGCCCGCAGTCGAAGCGATTGATCAGCCAGACGGTGACGGCGCCGTCGCCGACCGGAGACACCGTGAAAATCGTCGAGCGGGTGGAGAACTCGCAGCAGGCTGTAGCGCGAGCCGACGCAGCGCTGAAGCTGCACAATATGGTGTTCGTCGAGGCGGCGATCGAGGGGCCCGGGATACCGGTCGCGGTGTCGGGGAACGTCTTTCAGCTGAGCGGCTGGGGCGCATTCGACGGGCGCTACCTGATCGACACCGCACGCCATCGGATTGACCGCGCGACCGGCTACACGACTGCATACTCAGCGCGACGGCTCGGGTGAGTTAGCGATCAAGGGTGCGGGACGCGAGACGGCGGGTTGGACGCGAAGAGCGAGGCAAGGAGCGCATGAATCAGATCATTCAATACAAAGAACGGGCGGCGTCGGCGAATCCGGCGTTTCGCGTGGGGATTGTTCAGGAGCAGGACACGGCGCGCGCGCGCGTGCGAGTAGTATTTCCGGATTACGACGAAGTACTCAGTTGGTGGCTGCCGATACTATTTCCGAAAACTCAGAACGACAAGGCGTACTGGATTCCGGACCTCGGCGAGCAGGTGGTGTGCCTGATGGATCTGCGCGACGAAGACGGCGCGGTGCTGGGCGCGATTTACTCGAGCGCCGACGTTGCGCCGGTGGACAGCGCGGACAAATTCCATCTCGGGTTCAAGGACGGCGCGAGCGCCGAATACGATCGCGCGGCGCACGTGCTGGATTTGAAGTTCCACGACAATGCCGAAATCAAGTACGACGCTGGGGCGCATGCGCTGACAGTTAGCTTGCCGAACGGGGCGACGTTCGATCTGACGGCGAGCGGAGCGCACGTGACGATCGACACAAACGGAAACGTGATCGTGAGTTCGCCGGGACAGGTCCAGCTCGGAACGGGACAGTTGGCGGGAGTGGCGCGCCTGGGCGATGCAGTGCGGGTGCAGGACGACGAGGGTGGGATGCTGTCGGGCACGATCGTCAGCGCCAGCACGGACGTACTGGCGGGGTAGAGGGGAACCGTAAGTGGCGGCAGGCGCAATATCGCTCGCGGAAATCACGTCGGCAGACTGGTCGCTCAAGCTGGGATCGGTCGGCGACGTGGTGCAGGGAATCGCGGACGTCGAGCAATGCCTCGGGATAATCGTGACGACGCCGCGCGGGAGCGACCCGCTGCGGCCGACATTTGGCGCCGACATCTGGCGCTATATCGACTACCCGGTGGACGAAGCGCTGCCGTCGATCGTGCGCGAGTTGACGTCGGCGATCACGGCCTGGGAGCCGCGCGTGAACCTGATTTCGGTCGATGCGCAGGCAGTGAACGACGGCGGCACACAGTCGGGCGCGCAGCTCAAGATCGCGCTCAACTGGGAGTTGAAGCTGGGGGCGGCGCCGTCGCCGGTTCAGATTACGACCGTGACGATCCCGGGTGCGACGGTCTGACGCGGGCCACGCGCGGGGCGATGAAAGGATGAGTTGATGGGCGCAGGAATTCCGACGCTGCCGCCGCCGGTGTTCGTGAACGATGCGGACGGACTGGATCCGAACCGGATCGTGACGGACATGATCGCGGAGTTCGAGGCGGCGGCGGGGCGCAAGCTGCAGCCGGCGCAAGTCGAGCGGCTGCTGATCGATCTCTACGCGTACCGCGAGTCGCTGGTGCGCAACGCGATTCAATATGCGGGCGAGCAGAACCTGCTGGCGTTCGCGTCGTTCCCGATGATCGATTTCTTGGGGCAGCTGCTCGGCGTTACTCGGCTTGCGTTGCAGCCGGCGTTGACGACGATTCAGTTCACGCTGCTCAACGCGCTGACGGTGCCGCTGACGATCGCGTCGGGGACGCGAATCGGCACCAGCGACGGGCACTTCGAATTTACGACGTCGGCCAACCTGACGATTGCGGCGGGCGCGACCCAGGGCAGCGTCGCAGCGGCGGCGACCGCTCCGGGAGCCGACGCGAATGGATACTTGCCGGGGCAGATCAACGTGCAGATCCAGCCGAGCGCGCTGGTGGCGAGCGTATCGAACACTGCGGTCAGCGCGGGCGGGTCGGCGCCGGAAACCGACGAGCATCTGCGGACGCGGATCCAGGCGGCGCCCAATCAGTTCAGCGTCGCGGGACCAACCGGCGCGTACCGGTTCTTCGCGATCGGCGCGGACCCGTCGATCGTCGACGCGCAAATAATCAGCCCGGCGCCGGGCGTCGTGAACGCGTACGTGCTGACGGGGCCGGTGACGGTGCAGCCGGCGGCCGCGCCCAACTCCGCCGGCGTGGCGGGCAGTGCGTTGCTGGCCAAGGTCGGCGCGGCGCTCAACGCGGACATGGTGCGGCCGCTGACGGACACGGTGAATGCGCTGGCCGTGACGGAGGTCGACTACCAGATTATCGCGACGGTAACGCTGTACTCGGGCGCGGACCCGAGCGCGACGATCGCGGCGGCGGGGCTGGCGGTGCAGGAATTCGCGCTGAGGCTGGCGTCGAAGATCCAGCGCGATATCGTGCCGAGCCAGATTATCGCGGCGCTGTCGGTGGCGGGAGTGTATGAAGTGGATCTGTCGTCGCCGGCGCTGACGCCGCTCGGCGCTGGGCAGTGGGCGAATTGCACGGCGATTACGCTGACGCTGGCGTTCAGCACGGAGCATAGCTGATGCCGGAGCTGACCGCGGCGCCCTCGATCAACGACGCGCGCACCCAGTCGCTGCTGGTGCTGATCGCGCGCCTGGCCGCGCTCGATCTCGGGTCGTTGCTCGTCTACCGAATCGATTCCGTGCCGGTGGGCGCGCTGCCGTTTTTGGCGTGGCAGTTCGATATCCTGTCGCCACTGTGGCAGTTGATCGCGCCGGTCTCGATCGGGATCGACGCGCTTACGAATATCGACCTGCTGATCGATATAGACAATCTGATCGAAGGCGGCGGCCTGGTATCGGCCGCGGCGCTGACCGAGGCGGCGCAGCGCGAGACGCTGAAGAACGCGATCGTGCTGCATCGATTTCGCGGGACGCCGTGGGCGGTGAAGCAGGCGCTCAATTCGCTGGGCTGGAGCGAAGTGAGCCTGCTGGAGGGGCAACTGAGCTGGGGCGGGACGCAGTATCCGGCGAACGAGGGTTGGGCGGCGTTTCGGGTGATGATCAACCTGAGCGAGGGGCAGGCGGTGGCGGCGGCGGTGGTGGCGACGGCGGCGGCGGCGGTGAACTTTTTCAAACCGGCGCGCGCGTGGCTGGATTCGATCTGGTTCGTGACGCCGCCGATTTCGGATGCGGGGCCGAAGCCGGCGGACCGGCTGACGCTCGGCGGGATCAGCAAATATCAACTCGATGCGGCGCCGGCGCCGTCGGACGGCGGACTGGCGATCGCGATCAATCCCGCGCCGCTGAGCGACGGGTACGGACCGATCGCGCCGCTCTACGACGGACATTACAAGCACTCGGGCGTCACGTACGGGGCGAACGAACCGAGCGTCGCGGACCAGGCGCTGATCCTGAATGGCGCGGCGGTTTTGCACGGAGGTTGAGATGAAAAGGCCGAAGGGAATCGTGCGGGTCCGAATGATGGTGCGCGGGCGCGTCATTCGCGACGTAGCGGGGCGCAACCTGTTCGTCAACGCGGGACGGCCGGCGCTGGCGGCGCTGCTGGGCGGCGATACCACCGGCGAGTTCGGCGCGGCGATTGGAATCGGATCCGGACTCGCGGCGCCGACGATCACCGACACCGCGCTGACAGCGCCCGCGTACTACAAGGCGCTGGACGGTCATAGCGAAGACGGCAACGGCAGCGTGACGTTCAACTGGTCGATCACGAGCGCGGACACGGGCGCGCAGGGGATAACGATCCAGGAGCTGGCGCTGTTTGCAAATCACGCGAACGCGGGGCTGCCGGGAACGATCGCGCCGACGCCGATGCTGGCGCGCAAGACGATCGCGCCGATCGTATTCGGGCCGAACATGAGTATCAGCGGGACGTGGACGCTGACCTTCTGAGCGAGGGCATCCAATGGCTACACTAATCGACGCGGCGCAATTCACCGCGAACGAGGTCTACCAGATCCAAGCGACCGACGCGGTCGAAGGCGCGGCGATTGGCGCGAGCTTCGCGGGAACGGGAATCTCGAACCAGCCGCATCAGCAACTGGCGAATCGAACCGCGTTCCTGAAGCAGCGGCAGGACGTGAACGTTGCAGCTATCGGCGTCCTGCAGGCGTTCATGGCCGGGTTCACCGGATCGATGCAGCGCAACGGCTATCTGGAGATTCCATTTGCGGACGTGAACCGCGGCGCGATCGTGGCGATTGTGCAATGGGGATTTATCGCGGCGCCCGGCGGATTGGGCAACGACAGCAGCAATACCGTAAGCTGGCCGACGGCATTTCCCAACGCGTGCATGTTCGCGATCGCCGCGCTGTCAAACGCCGCGGCCGATATCCACATGGGCAAGCAGCTTGCGGAAGTCGTGAGCTTTACCAAAACGGCCGGCACCTTTCAGGCCGACCTGATCGGCGGCGCCGCGCTGACGCAGACTCCAAGCGACGGTATCTATTGGATGGCGATCGGGTTCTGAGGCGATGAGCAGGGTGGAAGGCATGATGCGTCGCACGACGATTGCGGCGATCGCGGTGATCGCGTTGGCCGCGGACGCAGTGGCGCAGGGGCCGCCGAATCTGCCGCCGCCGGGATCGTACGCGCCGATTCCGAACTACACGGGCGTCGGCGCGGGCCTCCAATTTCGCAAGGCGATCAACGATCGCTTTTCGGGTGCGCAGCCGATTGTGCCGGCGATCTCCGGAATCACGTTTTCGATTCTGCCGATCGAGCAGGACGGCAGCCTGTTCTACTGCAAGGACTGCAGGAGCACGACGCCGTGCGTCAACGGCGGCGCGGGGGCGTGGGCGCTGGGTGCGCGAGGGCAATGGTCGTGCGCGGCGGGCGCCCTGGAAGCCAATCTGAATGCGAACGGCAACCGGCTGACGAATTTGGGCAGCGCGTCGGCGGCTGGCGACGCGATTGCGTTCGGGCAGGCGGGCGGGCAGCTCAACACGCTTTCGGGGGCGCGACTCGACGGCAGCGATGCGATCAGCAACTTCAGCGTCAACGGGGTGAAGAACATACGGGCGTTCGGGGCGAGTGGATCGCTCGTGACAGCGTCGGCGACGGCGGCGGCCAACAGCGCGACGGTGACGGTCAACGCGATCGGCGATTTCAAGGTCGGGCAGTGGATCAAGCTCGACCACGCGGGCGCGGCGTCGAACGCCAACCCGCCGACGGGCGTCACGGTGGTGCCGAACAGCTACGGGCTGAATCCGAATCCGACCTCGGACATCACCAAGCCGTCGAATATCGGCGGCGGATGCCATACCGATAGCGCGACTACGGTGCCCGGGCACAACACGAACTGCACCACGACGTACATCTACCAGATCGTGGGCGTGAGCAGCGCGGGAGCGTGGTCGGCGCCGACGGCGCAGGCGAGCACCAGCGTCGGACCGGCGGTGCTGAGCACCAACAACAATCTGCTGGTGAGCTGGACGGGCGCGGCGAACGACGTCGGGTACCTGATCTATTCGTGCGCGGGCGCGTCGTGCACGCCGACATTGCATGCGGTGGTGCCGCACGCGGGAGCGCCGGGTGCGACCGCGGAGTCGTACCGCGATTTCGGGCACGCGTTCGGGACGGACGACAATTTTGGAACCACGCTTCAATCGGGTGCGGAGGCGCAAGATCTGTTCGCGCAGATAACCGCGATCAACGGCACGAGCGTGGTGCTCTCGACGGCGCCCGCGCAGACGGGAACGTTCACGCTGCGCCATGATGACAGCGTGGCGGTGAATGCGGCGATCAGTTCGATCTGCTCGCATTCGGGGAACGGCGGAGCGAACGGCGGAATCGTACAATTTCCGGCCGCCGCCACGTATCCGATCGGGCAAACGATCGATCTATACGGATGCTTCGGGGTGACGCTGAGCCTGGCCGCGTCGAATGGCGACGGCGGAAATCCGGTCGACCTGGAGTGGCACGGCGCGGCGGGCGGTATCGTGATCAGCATGAACAAGGCGGCGGACTGCCGCGTCGAGGGGCTGACGGTATCGGGCAAGGCAGGGACCACGGCGGGCGTGATAATCGACGTCGACAACTACACGACGGGCGGAGCGGGCGACGCGGTGCCGACGCAGCATGATATTTTCGAGCGGCTGGAGCTGGGGCGATCGGGAATCGGCGTGCGGGTGGCGAATCGGTCGTCGGCGAACGTACAGAACATGACGTTTCGCAACGTGCAGGTCTCGAATCCGTCGAACGGCCAGGGCGGGATGTGGGGCTATTTTTTCGGCGGCGCGGGGCAGACCTACAACGAGGAAATCCACGGCGGCCTGATCCAGGGGCGCGACGTGGGGATCGTGTCGGGCTTCGTCGGACAACTGGAAGTGTACGGCACGAATTTCGAACTCGACAATATCGAATTCTGGGATTCGAACCGGCTCGGCGGCGCCGCGGACGGCAACCTGCTGCTGAAGGGAATCACGACCGAAGGCGCGCAATACCTGATCTACGACTCGGGGCCGAGCGACAACTCGGTGAACGCGATCGAAGAGTCGCGGCTCGCGGATTCTCCGGGGCCGAACGGGTTCGTGATGAACCTGACGCGGCGGACGCTGATCGAAAACAGTTACGTGTGCGGGACGCCGCAGACGGTGTGCGGTATCGCGAATACCAAGCAGACGACGTCGATCCATTCGGAGTATGCGGACGCGACGCCGTTTCGCGACGGCACCGGCTCGAACGCACCGGACAGTCAGCAGTTCATCCGGCTCTACGACTCCAACCAGGCGACCAATTACGTCGGGCTGTCGAGGCATACGACGGCGGTCGAAGGGTGCTCCGACGCGGGAACGGTCACGGCCAGCGCGACGATCTCGTTCGCGAAGAATTCGTGCCAGAAGATCACGACTGCGACGACGGGGCTGACGTACACGCTGTCGACGACCAACGTGGCGGCTGACCAGGTGGTGACGATCGAGAGCTATATCGCGGGCGCGATCGGCGCGGGGCCGGTGTGGGCGACTTCGAGCGGCGCGATCAAATGGGCGGGGGGCAGTGCGCCGACGTCGAGCAATCAGAACGGCTTCGTCGATGTGATCGTGCTCAAGTGGGACGGCGCAAACTGGCTCGAGGTCAGCCGCAGTATCGGCGATCACTAGACCGCGGCGCGACCGAATCAGTTGCGGCGCGAGGCGCGCGGGACGAACGCCGCCGCTGCGCAAGTGTTGGTATAGTCTCCGTTCGCGAGTTTGATTATCAAGCCGACCGGGTTAATCGACGCCGCGCCGGCCTGCTCCATATAGATGTAGTACGGGATGCGAACGAGCGGTGCGTGAGTCGGGAACATCGCCTCGAGCGTCGGGCGATGCGCGCGCGGCCAACTCGCGTCGAATGCGTTCTGGCAGATACGGCGAAAGTCGTCGCCGGTGGGAGCGTCGCGGAGAGCCGCATAGTGATCCTGCAGGCCGGCCGACACGATGGAGCACGCGCGGTTGTAGTAGAGGCCCTGAACGATCACGAGTGCGAGCAGCGCGGCGCTGGCGGCTCGCGTTGCGTGGTCGGAGACGCTGTCGCGCGTCACGAAACTGACCCAGCAGAAAGCAAGCCACGCGGCGGGAATCAGGAATCGTTCGCCGGGGCTGATGAAAACTCCGTAAGCATAGCCGGTTGCGATCGCGGCGATCGCAAAAAAGAGGGCCGCCAGTCGAACGCTGAAATCCACGGTGTCGAGCGCGCGAAACGCCGCGCATGACGCGACGACGATCGTCGAGACAATCGCGACGCAGACCACGGCGTTCAGCATCGCAGCCGCATGAAGAGCCGGGCCTGCAAACGCGATCCACGGCAGGAAACCCTGGAACGGCGAGAACGCGGCGACGATCGCGCCGGCCAGCTGGTGGAGCGTCCAGAAGCGCCACTCGGCGCCCGCTGCCGGACCGTTTTGCAATTTCTGGCCGACGAACGACCACGTCAGAAGCAGTGCCGATGGGATGAGCGGGACGATCACGCGGACGAATACTTTTCTTGTTGGATTCGCACAGACGACGGCAATC
>DASQHV010000320.1:0-5903 GCA_035631915.1 Candidatus Acidiferrales bacterium
GATGAACGCCTGGCGCATCTCGCTGTCCTTGCCGTCGCTGATTCTTGCCACTGCCGGTTGCGGCGCGAGCGCGAGTGTTACGCCACCCGGCTTTTCATCCTCGATCACGCCCACTTCGCGCTTGGCTTCCTCGTCGAGGAACTTCGACGCCATCCAGCGGAACAGGTAGTCGATGATCGATTTCGCGTACGGGATTTGCGGATTCTTGGTGAATCCCGACGGCTCGAAGCGCATGTGCGAGAACTTGTCGACCAGGAACTGCAGCGGAACGCCGTACTGCAGCGCGAACGAAATCGCCGTCGCGAAGGAGTCCATCAGTCCCGAGATCGTCGAACCCTGCTTGGACATCGTGACGAAAATTTCGCCCGGGGTGCCGTCCTCGTACATGCCGACCGTGATGTAGCCTTCGTGGCCGGCGATATCGAACTTGTGCGTGATCGATTTGCGCTCGTCGGGCAGCTTGCGCCGCTGCATCCGCTCGTCCGGCGCCGCAATCGCCGCGGCCGCCGCTGCTTCGACCGCCTTCTCTTCCTTGCTCTTGCCGGTGTTGAGCGGCTGGGTGCGCTTGGAGCCGTCGCGATAGATCGCCACCGCCTTCAGGCCCAGCTTCCACGCCGTGATGTACGCCTCCGCAACTTCGTCGACCGTCGCTTCGGCCGGCATGTTGATGGTCTTCGAGATTGCGCCCGAGATGAACGGCTGCACCGCGCCCATCATCTTGATGTGGCCGAGGTACTGGATCGTGCGCGAGCCGGAGCGCGGCTTGAACGCGCAATCGAAGACCGGCAGATGCGCGTCGGCGAGTTGCGGCGCGCCCTCGATGGTTTCGTTCTCGTCCAGGTACTCGACGATTTCCTGCACTTCCTTGGAGTCGTAGCCGAGCCGCTTCAGCGCGCGGGGCACGGTGTTGTTGACGATCTTCAGCATCCCGCCGCCGACCAGCTTCTTGTACTTGATGAGCGCGATGTCGGGCTCGATGCCGGTGGTGTCGCAATCCATGAAGAACGCGATGGTGCCGGTCGGCGCGATCACGGTCGCCTGCGAGTTGCGATACCCGGCCGCGGTGCCTACTTTCAGCGCCTCGTCCCACGCGTCGCGCGACGCACGCAGCATATCGAGCGGCACGTACGACGATTCGAGCTTGTAGGCGTAGCTGCGATGACGCTCGATGACTTTCAGCATCGCCTCGCGATTGGGTGCGTAGCCGGAGAACGGGCCCATTTGCCCCGCGATTCGCGCGGACTGCAGGTACGCCTCGCCGGTCATCAGCGCGGTGATCGCGGCGGCGTAGCCGCGGCCCTGGTCGGAGTCGTACGGCATCCCGAGAGCCATGAGCAGCGCGCCCAGGTTCGCGTAGCCGAGTCCCAGCTCACGGTACGCACTCGCGTTCTTCGCGATCTCGTCGGTCGGGTAGGAGGAGTTGTCGACGATGATGTCCTGCGCGGTGATCATCACGTCCACCGCGTGGCGAAAAGCGCGCACGTCGAACTCGCCGCGCTCGTCGACGAACTTCATCAGGTTCAGCGACGCGAGGTTGCAGGCCGAGTTGTCCAGATGCATGTATTCGCTGCACGGATTCGACGCGTTGATGCGTCCGCTAGCCGGGCACGTGTGCCAGAGGTTGATCGTCGTGTCGAACTGCATGCCGGGATCGCCGCACGCGTGCGCGGCCTCCGCAATCTGGCGCATCACGTCGCGCGCGCGCAGCGTCTCGGCGGTCTCGCCGGTCTTGACGTAGCGGGTCTGCCAGGTGGAGTCGTCGAGCACGGCCTGCATGAACTCGTCGGTCGCGCGCACTGAGTTGTTGGCGTTCTGAAAGAACACGCTGCCGTAGGCGGGGCCGTCGAGCGAGGAATCGTAGCCGGCCTCGATCAGCGCCCACGCCTTGCGCTCTTCCTCGACCTTGCACTTGATGAAATCGACGATGTCGGGATGGTCGGCGTTGAGCACCACCATCTTGGCCGCGCGCCGCGTCTTGCCGCCCGACTTGATTACACCGGCGCTCGCATCGGCGGCCTTCATGAAAGAGAGCGGTCCCGACGCCGTGCCGCCCGACGACAGCTTCTCGCGGCATCCGCGCAGCGCCGACAGGTTGACGCCCGCGCCCGAGCCGCCTTTGAAGATCATTCCCTCATTGCGGTACCAGCTCAGAATCGAGTCCATGCTGTCGTCGACTTTCAGGATGAAGCACGCGGAGCACTGCGGCTTGGTCTCGATTCCGACGTTGAAATAAACAGGGCTGTTGAAGGAGGCCATCTGGTTGAGCAGCAGATGGGTCAGCTCGGCGTGAAAAGTGTCGCGGGTGTCGGCGTCGGCGAAGTAGCCCTGCTTGTCGCCCCAGCCCGCGATCGTATCGACGACGCGCGAGATAAGTTGCCTGACGCTATGCTCGCGCTTGGGCGCGCCCGGTGCGTTGGTCGGGTTGAGCGGGCCGCGAAAATATTTCGACACGACGACGTTGGTCGCGGTCTGCGACCAGGGACGCGGAACCTCGACGTTCTTCTGCTCGAAGACGACGCGGCCGTCCTCGCCGGAGATGACGGCGCTGCGGGAATCCCACTCGACCTGGGAATACGGATCGACGCCGGGGGTGGTGAAGAATCGGTCGATCGTGAAGCCGCGGCCGCGAGCCGAATTCTCACCGGCGTCGGATTCGCTGGTAGTGTGGTCGGTCGGTTTTGCAGGCTTCATTTCCATTTCCGGATCGATATCTCTCGCTCCCCCAGCCATCGCAACACCTCCCCCGCCCCTCGATTACATACACATTAAGCTGGCATTTCGTATCGCCAGAGACTCTCTTTGCACTCTCGACAACACCAGTACAACCATGAGTTGCCTAGCGCGTCGTGGGCGCCAATATGCGCGCGGTCCGTAGACGATGTCAAGTGCACACCCCCTACAGGTAGTGTTCATGACGCTGTGCACAACCCATATATTAGGCTGTTGACAACTTTTGGTAAATGTTCGCCGCTATAAGAAGTTGTCGAGTAACGCCCATTTCAAATTAGGGTTACTAATCGAAACCGGCGGCTGATATCGGTGTCGCGAAGCCTGCGCGAAGGCATCAACTCGATGGTTGGTTTGCGCGCCGAGCCGCCAGCGGTATCGTGACGCATTCATGGCAAACCGCCACCACAAGGCGCCGCAGCAAATCGGCGCCGCGATGCAGCCGCTGCTCGATCGGCTCGACCGCGAAGGTCATTTCGCGATCGTGCGGCTCGCGAAGGCTTGGCCGGAGATTGTCGGCGAGGCGATCGCGCGGCGCACGGAGATCGCGTCGCTCAAGTTCCATACCGCGGTGGTGAAAGTCTCGGGCGCGATGTGGATACAGGAACTCAATTTGATGAAGTCGCAAATTCTGGAGCGGGTGCGGGAGCGCGTCGGCGACGACGCGGTGCGCGACTTGCGCTTCGTGCAGGGACGGCTCAGTCGGCGCGAGCGCCCGAAACTGCGCACGGTACCGCGCGCCACGCGGAAATCGATCGAGTTGCCCGAGCTGAAAGATCCCGAATTGCGCGCCGCCTTCGAGCGATTGATCGAAGCATGGGGCCGCGCCCCACGTTAAATCCTGAATCCGGGCGCTTGCGGCAGCGTATCTACTCTTTGGTGGCAGTTCGGTGAGCGAACCCGGTTTATCTCCGAAATACGACCGCGCGCTGCACGTGCTCAACCGATGCGCGTTCGGGCCGCGGCCCAGCGACCTGGAGCGGGTGCGCGCGATGGGCGCCGAGGCCTACATCAAGGAGCAACTGAATCCCGCTTCGATTCCGATACCTAGAGAGCTGGTCGATCGCGTAGCCGGTTATCGCACGCTGCACCTGAGTCCAATCGCGCTGTTCGTCGAGTATCAACGGCCGGTGATGGAAGCGCGGCGCAGCGCGAAAGCGTCGGGACGCGGCAGGGCGGACGCCGATACCGGCGCTGCAGTCGCCGGCGCGGCCAAGGACGCACGGGTGCGGGCGCGAATCGTGATGCGCGAGGCGGTCGAGGCGCGGCTGGTCCGCGCGCTGGAGGGTCCGCGCCAGTTGCAGGAAGTCATGACCGCGTTCTGGTTCAACCACTTCAACGTTTTCGCCGGCAAGGGACTCGACAACATCTGGACCGGCTCGTTCGAGGAGAGTGCGATTCGCCCGCATACGATGGGCCGCTTCCGCACACTGCTCGGCGCGACTGCGCATCATCCCGCGATGCTCTTCTACCTCGACAACTGGTAGAACACAGCGCCGGGAAGTCAGGGCGCGAAGGGCAAGTTCGAGGGCATCAACGAGAACTACGCGCGCGAGCTGATGGAGCTGCACACGCTCGGTGTGAACGGCGGCTACACGCAGGCCGACGTAATCGCGCTGGCGCATATCCTCACCGGATGGGGACTGCCGCGTCCACGTGACCGCGCACGACGAGGAAACTTCACGACGGCGAATCGTGCGCCGGTTGATCCCGGCGGATTCTACTTCGACGCCGATCGCCACGACTTCTCGACGAAAACTTTTCTCGGGCATCGCGTCGAAGGCACGGGTATCTCCGAGGGTGAGCACGCGCTCGACGTCCTGGCGCGCAGTCCGGCGACGGCGAATCATTTGAGCTTCAAACTCGCGCAATACTTCGTCGCCGACGATCCGCCGAAACCGCTCGTCGCCACGATGGCCAAGCGATACCTCGAGACCGACGGCGATATCCGCACCGTGCTGCAGGCGATGTTCGCCAGCGCTGAATTCTGGAGCCGCGAGAACTACGCCTCCAAGTTCAAGACCCCGTACGAGTTTGTCGTGTCGGCGGTGCGCGCGACCGGCGCGCCGGTGCGGAATTTGCGACCGATGTACGGCACGATGGCGCTGCTTGGCATGCCGCTCTACGGATGCCAGACGCCGAACGGCTATTCGAATACTGAGGACGCGTGGCTCAATCCCGATGCGATGATGACGCGGCTCAGCTTCGTGGCCGCGCTGGGCCAGGGCAATCTGCCGCTCGAAGATCCGCCGTTCGAAGAAGACGCAAGTGATACGGGCGCGCGCCGCCGTCGCGAGCCGGCGGCCGTGCTGCGCAAGGGCGGCGGACGCATCAATGTGAAGCTCGATGCCGGTCCGGCGGGATCGCATCCGCCTAGAATGACGCCGCCCGACTCAGCGCGAGTGGCCGCCGCACTCGGCGAGAGCTTTTCCAAGACGACTGCCGACGCGGTGGAAGCTGCGCCGCCGCGGCTGCGCGCGTCGCTGATGCTCGGCAGTCCCGAGTTCATGACGCGATAGGCGTCGCGATTTTATGGACTACGACGACGAAAAAACCTCGAGCACTCGCGCCGGATGCGCGACCGGCGACTCGCGCCGCGCAACGCCGCTTAGCCGCCGCGATTTTCTGCGCCGCGTTGCGATGCTGTCGGCGTCGGGTATCGTGCTGCTCAGCCCGCATGCGTGGGCGGCGCGCTCGCTCGATGGCAGCGGCAGCAAGCGCCGGCTGATCGTCGTGTTCCTGCGCGGCGCGGTTGACGGCTTGAACGTCGTGGTGCCGCACGGCGACTCCGCCTACTACGACGCGCGCCCCACGATTGCGATTGGCCGCACCGGCGCGAGCGGCGGCGCGATCGACCTCGACGGATACTTCGGCTTGCATCCTGCACTCGCGCCCCTGGAGCCACAATGGCGCGACGGCACACTGGCCTTCGTGCATGCGTGCGGCTCGCCCGACGCAACCCGCTCGCATTTCGACGCGCAGGATTTCATGGAGAGCGGCACTCCGGGCGTCAAGACTACCTCGACCGGATGGCTCAATCGCACGCTGGCCGAATTGCCGGGCACGCACACTCCCACCGAGGCGCTCAGCCTGGGCGCGACGGTTCCGCGCATCCTCGCCGGCAAGATGGCGGTGGCGAATATCCCGCTCGGTCGCGCGGCGGCGCGCCCGATGCC
>DASQHV010000321.1:0-2580 GCA_035631915.1 Candidatus Acidiferrales bacterium
AGCTCGCGGCGGCCGCTGAGAGCGCTGGTCAAGGTCGCGGAGTCACTGTATTCAAGGTCGCCGCCAGCCGGCAGTCCCCGCGCCAGGCGCGTCGCCTTGACGCCCAGCGGCTTCAGCGCGCGCGCGATGTAGAGCGCGGTCGCCTCGCCTTCGACGGTGGCGTTGGTCGCGATGATCACCTCGTGGATCTCGGCGGGGGGCGTCACGCGGGCGATCAATTCCTTCATCTTGATATCGTCGGGGCCGATTCCGTCCAGCGGCGCGAGCGCGCCGTTGAGCACGTGGTAGACGCCGCTGAAACTCCGGGCGCGCTCGATGGCCATCAGGTCGGCCGGGCCCTCGACGACGCAGATCACGCCGCGGTCGCGCGCCGGATCCTCGCAAATCTGGCAGCGCGGATTGTCCGACAGCCCGAAGCATCCGGAGCACAGCCCGACGCGTTCCTTCATCTCGAGCAGCGACTCGGCCAGCGCGATCACCTGATCGCGCGGGCGGTTGAGCAGGTTGAACGCGAGGCGCGACGCGGTCTTCTCGCCGATTCCCGGCAGCCGCGACAGTTCCTTGACCAGCCGCGTCATCGCGGGCGGCAGACCGTCGAGGCGCTTGAGATTTTCGGCTTGACGCTTGACGTCTTCCGGCATCACGCGCGCTCCGTCATTCGACGCCGAAACCCGGAAGCTTGAGGCCGGCCAGCGGGCCGAACTTGCCCATCTCCTCGGCCAGCATCTTTTGCGCCCGCGCGATTCCGTCGTTGATGGCAACGACGATCAAATCCTCGAGCATCGTTTTTTCATTGGCGACGACGATCGCAGGATCAATTTCGATCTTGCGGACGTTGAGCGCGCCGTCGACCACCACCCGCACCATGCCGCCGCCGGCCTGCCCCTCGACGGTGCGCGCCGCCGCAGCTTCCTGCATTTCCTGCATCCGAGCCTGCATCGCTTGCGCCTGCTGCATCAACGCGGCCAAATCCAGCTCTGCCACAGTGGTTGCTCCTCGCCGCGGGCTCCCCCTCGTCGCGCCGCCGCTCCTTCAATTCCGATTTTCTTCCGACTCCGAGTCTCCGGCCTCCGTCGCTTCAACGTGCGGCGCCGTCGGCACTTTGAGTTCGACCAACCGCGCGTCGAGCGAATCGAATACGCGCCGCACCGCCGGATCCGACATCACGGCTTGACGCTCCTCAGGAGTGGCCGCGCGGCTTGGCGCGCCGCCGTTCGAAGCTGTTCGCGGGGCGTCGTTGATAGTGGCGGCCGGCGCTGGCTGCGCGACTCGCGCCGAACCGCTGGCCGGCGGAGGTGCGACCGCGGAGGTTCGAGCAGCGGCACTGGCCGGCGCAGTCGTCGCGGGATCGCCCCCTGCAAACTCGACGCGAATTGAGCGGCCGAAATGCTCGCTCGCGAGCTCGGCGATCACAGCTTTGTTGTCGTTCAGATAGCGGACGTAGATGTCGTTGCGCGCGGAGACCGTCAGCAGTTCGCCCTCGAGTACGAGTCCCGCGCCCTGCTCCATGAAACCGGCCAGCGCCGCGCGGCGACTACGGATGAAGTCGCGCAATTCGGGAAGTTCGCGCGCGCCTGCGTCGGCAGGCTCTCCGGCTCCGCGCAACGGACGCCGTGGCGCGTCGGCCTTGACCTCACCCTCGACGCGGAGCCGCCGCGCTCCGCCGTCGCCAGGTTCGCCGCCCGAGGACGTGCCGCCGCCACCGCCCGACTTTCCGATCGCCCGCAGCAACTCGTCGGCGTCGACGACCGGCGCCAGCGAGGCCAGCCTCACCACCGCCATCTCGAGCAGCAAGTCTGGATAGGGCGAGCGAATGATCTGTTCCTGCGAATCCGCCATCAGGCGGAACAGGCGCATGATGTCGCGGCCGCTGACGCGCGCGGCGAGCTTCTTCAGTTCGCCGACTTCGTGATCGGGAATGTCGTCGAGCGGGCTCTGCGAATCGGCCGCGGGCAGTCTTGCGACGGCAAGGTTGCGCAGCGTCTCGAGCAGGTCGCGCCCGAGCGACTCCAGGTTGGCTCCGCGGCTGGCGAGCTCGCGTACGTGTTGCAACGCGGCGCCGGCATTCTTTTCGATAATCGCGCCGGCCAGCTTGAGCACAGTAGTGCGGCTCGCGACGCCGAGCGACGCCGCGACCTCAGCTTCCGTCACCTTGCCCGCCGCCGCAGTCGCGATCGCCGTCTCCAGCATCCGCTCCGCGTCGCGCATGCTCCCGCCGGCCTCGCGCGCCAGCAGGCGCAGCGCAGCCTCCTCGATCTCGACGTGCTCACGTGCCGACAGATCCTTCAGCCGTTCGAGGATCGTCGCGTGCGGGATGCGCCTGAAGTCGTAGCGCTGCAGCCGCGACAGGATCGTCTCGGGCATCTTCTGCGGCTCGGTGGTCGCGAGGATGAACTTGACGTGCGGCGGCGGCTCCTCAAGCGTCTTGAGCAGCGCGTTGAAGGCCTGGTCGGTGAGCTGATGGGCCTCGTCGATGATGTAAATTTTGAAGCGGTCGCGCGCCGGTCGGTAGGTGAGATTTTCGATTATCGCGCGCGCGTCGTCGATCTTGCGGTAGGTCGCGCCGTCGATCTCGCTGAC
>DASQHV010000322.1:0-4936 GCA_035631915.1 Candidatus Acidiferrales bacterium
AGCCGATCGTAGTTAAACGTCAGCGCCAACTCGTCGATTGCCAGGCGCAGCAGCCGGTTCCATTTCTTCTTGCCCTTTTTCTCGAACGCCCGCTTGCCCAGTTCGTCCTCGTAGGTCTTGCCCTTGTGGAACGGATGATGACCGAGCTCGAGGTGGATGCGATGGCCGTCGACGAACAGCACCGAGCCGAAGCCGGTGCCGAGCGTGATCACCAGCTCGTCGCCGCGTCCGGTCACGCATCCGAGGCCCTGCACGTCGGCGTCGTTGGCGACGCGCACCGGACGCTTGAGCTTCTTCGCCAGCGCTTTCTGGAGCGCGAAATTGTTCCAACCCTTGCCCAGGTTGGGTGCGCTGTAAACGACGCCCGCCTTGACTACGCCGGGGAAGCCGGTGGAGACGCGATCGAATCTGCCGACCATCTTCGCCAGCTTGCCGACGATCGCGATCACTTTTTTCGGCGTCGCGTTGCGCGGCGTGCCAATGCGCTGGCGCTCCGAGACCATCTTACCGGCACCGTCGAGCGCGGCCGCCTTTATCCCGGTACCGCCGACGTCGACTGCCAGCGTAATCGGCGCCGCGGAGACCGGAGCCGAGTCCGTTGCCATTTGATCGTTCTTCATCTGATCCAGTGATCCCGTTTGCCGGCACTCACGGCGCCGAAAATTCGGCGTCGCGGACCGTAGGTCTTATACAACAACTCCGCCCTGGACGCATTCTTCTGGCACCGGGGCTGCACGCCGTGTTAATGCAGGCGACCGGAGCGGACTTCGCTTCGCCAGACCTGGAAAACTTGGGCTACCTGTCACAATTCTTCGACCTCGAAAAACACAGCACCACCGTCCGGCGTGAGATGGCGGCGGGCGTCACGACGTTCGTCACGATGTCGTACATCATCGCGGTGAACCCCGCGATTCTGAAGGCCGCCGGAATTCCGCCCGGGCCGTCGATGGTCGCGACGGTAATGACCGCGATCTTCGGTACGCTGCTGATGGGGCTCTACGCCAACCGGCCGTTCGCGATCGCGCCTTACATGGGCGAGAACGCGTTCGTAGCGTTCACGGTGGTCGGCGCGCTCGGTTACCGCTGGCAGACTGCGCTGGCGGGCGTGTTCGTGGCCGGCGCGATCTTCATGATCCTGACCGCGGTGCGGCTGCGGCAGTGGATGCTCGCGGCACTGCCGTCCGGCCTTAGCTGCAGCTTCGGCGTGGGCATCGGCTTGTTCCTCGCCTTCATCGGACTGACGGAGTCTGGGATCGTAGCGGCTGGAGTTGGCGGCGCGCCGGTCCGTCTTGGAAACCTTGCATCGCCGTCGACCGAAATCGCGCTGGTGAGTTTCGTCCTGATCGCGATACTGCTGCTTCGCCGCGTGCCCGGTGCGATCCTGCTCGGCATCCTGACGTCTGCGGCGATCGCGTTCGCGACCGGCGTCGCGCCGCCGCCCGCCGCGTGGGCCAGCATGCCGCCGAGTCCTGCGCCGATCATGTTCCAGCTCGATTTCCGCGGCGCGCTAAGCCCGCGGTTTTTCGGCGTGATGCTTTCGATTTTCGTGATGGCGCTGGTCGATACGATGGGCTCGCTGATCGGAGTCTCGGCGCGCGCCGGGTTTCTCGACGCCGACGGCGCCCTGCCCCAGATCGAGCGGCCGATGATGAGCGACGCGCTCGCCACGATGTTCGCGGGGTTGGCCGGCACCACCACCGCCGGGGCCTTCATCGAGTCCGCGGCCGGAGTGCAGGTCGGCGGCCGCACCGGGTTGACGGCGGTGGTGGTCGCGATGCTGTTTGGCGCAGCGCTGTTCTTTGCCCCGCTGGTCGCCGCGATTCCGGCAGCCGCTTATGCCCCGGCGCTGATCGTCGTGGGCGCGATGATGATGGCGCCGGTAGTCCGGATTAAGTTCGACGACTACACCGAGCTGATTCCAGCATTCGCCGTGATCGCGCTGATGAGCTTCACCTACAATATCGGCGTCGGAATCACTGCCGGGCTGGTGCTGTACCCAATGTTCAAGCTGGCCGCGGGGCGCTGGCGCGAGGTTCCTGCCGGTTTATGGCTGCTAGGCGCGCTTTCGATACTTTTCTACTTGTTTTTCCCCTATCAGTAGTAAAAAATAACAAAAAGACGGGGGTCGCAAATTGACTTCGATACTTTCGGAGCTTAGCTTGGTCTCAAGTCCTCGAATGCCCGGCGCGAGACCGATTCGGACCGGGTAGAGCGTCAGCGGCCGGGGTATCGCCAACCTGGCCGGACTGACCGTTCACGGAGCGGCGGCTACCTACGCCGTCGCTCCCTGAGCGCCGCGTTGGACCGACCATACGAGCGGCGCCACAGGGGGGTGAAAATGAGTACGTTCACCAAACAGTTTTCCAGCGCTGACGACTACGAAGACTGGCTCAAGGGAGTCGGCGAACGGGTCCACGTGCTGACGATTTCAACAAATGCGTCGGCGGTCAGGAACCTGTCCGAGCCGCGTAGTACCGTGTACACGCCGCGCAAAGGAACGGCGGTGGTCGTCAAGTACGAAACCAGGGACAAGAGCCTGGCGCCGAAGAAGAGCAAGTTCACCTCGGTGATTCAGATCGTGGCGATCGGCGTGGTGTTTTGGGCGCTGTTCATTTACGCGATTCGGCTCCTGATGTAGTCCCGTTTTCGCCGCAATTCAGCGTCAAGACCAATCGTTCTAGTCGCTCCGCTCTCCGGCAGCCGCCGGGCTGAGCGAGCCCGGTATCCGCACGATATGTTCGCCGGCGACGCGCAGTTTGCGGGTCTGTTCGTTGTAGAGCTGTGCGTATACCCCGGCGCGCCTGAGCAGCTCGGCGTGCGGACCAATCTCCACCACCTCGCCGCAGTCGAGCACCACGATCACGTCGGCATCGACGGCGCTGGCCAGCCGATGCGCAATCAGGAACGACGTGCGACCCTTCATCAGGCGCCGCACGGCGTCGTGAATCAGGTTTTCGACTTCTGAATCGAGCCCCGAAGTTGCCTCGTCGAGAATCAGGATCGGCGGATTTTTCAGGAACACGCGCGCGAGCGCCAGGCGCTGCCGCTGCCCGGTTGAAGGCCGCACGCCGCCCTCGCCTATCAGCGTATCGAGCCGGTCCGGCAGCGAATCGACGAAGTCGCGGATGTTGGCCTGCTCGAGCGCGCGCCATACCTCGGCGTCGGACGCGCCGGGCCGGCCATACTGCACATTCTCGCGAATCGAAGCGCTGAACAGAATCGCGTCCTGCGGCACGATGCCGATTGAATCGCGCAGCGACTTCAGCGTCACCGTCGCGATATCAGTGCCGTCGCTCAGGATCCGCCCGCTGGCCAACTCGTAAAAGCGCGGAATCAGGCTCGCCAGCGTCGTCTTGCCCGCGCCAGAGCGTCCCACCAGTGCGACGGTGGGGCCGGCCGGCACCGTCAGGTTCACGTCGCGCAGCGTCATCCGCGGCGCGCCGCCGTCGAGCGGCTTGTAGCCGAAGCCGAGATTCTTGATCTCGACGCGCCCGCTCGGCACCCGCAGCGGTGCGGCGCCGGGACGGTCGTGCACCTCGGGCGTCTCGTCGAAGAACTGGAAGATGCGCTCGATTGCGGCGAGCGAGCTCGCCACAATGATCGACAGTTCGGAGAAGCGCTGCAGCGGCAGATATAGCGCGCCCAGGAACGCGAAGAACGCGACCACCGTGCCGATCGTCATCTGGCCGTGCATGATCATCAGCGCGCCCGCCCAAATCACGATCAATGGCGCCGCTCGCGTGATAAACTCGGTGAACATCTGATGGGTCGACGAGAGTTTCACGCTCTCGATGGTCAGGTCGTAGAGCTCGGTCGTGCGCTCGTGAAAGCGGCGCGCCTCCTGCGCCTCGCGCGCGAAGGATTTCACCGTCGCCACACCGGCGACGCGCTCCTGCAGTTCGCCGGAAAATTCTTCGACCACTTCTTGCAGGTCGTGGCTGGTCTTCTTGATTCTCGGTGAAAGCACGCGGATTACGGCGACATAAAACGGCACCACGATCAGCGAAATCCACGCCAGCCGCACGTTCAGATAGAACAGCAGCCACAGCACGAAGCCCAGCGACGCGCCGTCCATCCAGATGTTGGTCATCGCGGCGCCTACGAAGTTCTGCGCCAGCGTGATGTCCGAGATGAAGCGCGAGACCACGGCGCCCGACGTCGTGCGATCGAAGAATGAGTGCGACAGGCGCTGCATGTGCAGAAACAGCGCGTAGCGCAGATCGAAAATGAGGCGATGCCCCGCCATGCTCGCCCAATAGTTGCGGAAGTAGGTCGCGATCGCCTGAACGAAGAACAGCACGAACAACGCGGCCGTCAGCGCCTCGAGCTTGGCGGCGGGGCCGCTGCCGAGATGGAGCGTCGCGGCAATCGCGGTGCAGCCTCGATCGATCAAACGATTCACCCGCTCCAGGCGCGGCTGCGGTACCAGCAGAACGTCGAACACGTACTTGAACGCGAGCGGGAAGGCGAGCGGCAGCGTGAACTTCAGGATGCCCATCGTCGAGCCGCCCGCCACCAGCCACAGATGCGGCCGCACGTAGCCGAGGAATCGATTCAGAGGCGTCGGCGGAAAAATGCGCTGACGGATGCGGGCAATCAGGCCGCCGCTAGATTGGTCGGGCTCGTCAGGAGCGTCGGTCGGCTCCGAAAGAGAACAGTCCTCCGTCACCGGCGAGCCGGCTTTGAACACGGAACTGCGATTTGGCATCCCGGCAGTCTAGCAGCCGCGTCCGAGCCAGAAAATACAGCCGGAAAACGGGCGCGGCATTGATCGCGATTGGCACTACTGGCGCGAAGGAGCCGCGATTTCGCTGCTGTTTTCGACCGACACTGCGAGCCTGAGGTCCTTGAGTTCGTAGAGGTGCTCGACTTGGGGCGTCCGAAGCCGAAGGCGTTGTACGACGTCGTCGGGCAACGGGGCGACTTCAGCGGCCAA
>DASQHV010000323.1:0-2194 GCA_035631915.1 Candidatus Acidiferrales bacterium
GACCGCCGCGATGCAAGGGATGTCTCAATCCGTTCGGCGGTATCGGCGGGATGCTGGTGCGACTCGCCGGGTTTGTGCCGTCGCGCAAGAACCCGCAACTTTGCAGCCGCTGATGTGAAAATCTCCCGCCGGGCGGCGCGGAGGTAGACATCGCGGTGCTGTTCGCGGACATCCGCGGCTCGACCACCATCGCCGAGCACATGGAGCCGTCCGCCTATGCGGCACTATTGAACCGCTTCTATCGCGTGGCGAGCGAGGTGTTGGTGCGCCACGACGCGATCGTCGACAAGCTGATCGGCGACGAGGTGATGGCCCTGTTCATTCCCGGAGTCTGCGGCGCAGGTTACAAGCGTCTGGCAGCGGAGGCCGCGGTCGCACTGCTCGGGGCGGTCGGGTATCGCTCCGGCGCAAAAGTCTGGATGCCGGTCGGCGCCGCGGTCAATTCGGGCGTGAGCTACGTCGGCAACGTCGGCGGTGAGGGAACGACGGATTTCACCGCGGTTGGCGACACCGTCAACGCTGCTTCACGCCTTGCGTCGGCAGCCGGCGCCGGTGAGGTCCTGCTCGGCGAAGCGGTCTTTGAGGCGGTGGCCGACGAGTTCCCCGCCCAGGAAAGCCGCACGATGCACCTGCGCGGCCGCGACGTCCCGCTCCCTGTGCGAGTCCTCCGCCGGCCGGGCGCGACCGCGCCGTCCAAGTAGAATCGCCGCAACAATTTCAACCCTTCTCCTGCCGGTTGGTCCGTAGCCCGCGCGGGGTGTTACAACGGCTGCACGACGCACCAGGTGTTCAGCTGCATCGACTCAGTATGAAAGTGTCGGTCGTTATTCCCACCTACAACAACGAGGCAACCATTGGCGCGACGCTCGAGAGCGTTCTCGCACAGCAGTTCGACGACTCTTTCGAAGTGATCGTCGTCAACGATGGATCGACCGACAGCACCCGCGCGGAACTGGCCAAATTCGAAGATCGAATTGCAGTGATCCACCAGCCGAACCGGGGTGTCGCGGCGGCGCGCAACGTCGGCATCAGGGCGGCGACCGGCGAATTTGTCGCGCTGCTGGACGGCGACGATACCTGGACCGAGGACAAGCTGGCGAGGACGGTGCCGGTGCTCGAGAACAACCCGACGTGCGTCGCGGTATTCTCGGATGGGATTGTGATAGACGGCGCCGGCAGGGTTGTCGCCCCGTACTATGTTGAGCCGGGATACGATCATTCGCCGACGCTCGATGAGATGCTCGGCTGGCCGTGGCCGATATTGGTCGGCGCGATCGTCATACGGCGCGCTACGCTGCTCGCGACTGGAGGGTTTTCTGAGGAATTTGGAGCGGGGTACTACGGCGGCGAGGACGTCTTCGCGTTCCTGCTGATTCGCGAGCGCGGCGAGATTATTTTCGTGCCGGAAAAACTGGCACGGTACCGAAGGCCGGGTTTCGAGCAAAGACTCGCAAAGTGTCTTCGCCCGCTCGACGCGAACGGGAAGTCGCGCCGCGCGCCGGCGGACCCCGAGGATTACTTCAGAGGAAACAGCATCTGGGCGCGGCTCATGCTCGAGCGATTCGGCGCTCGCGGGCGTAAGCTCGCAGACGTTGCAATCGACACGACGGCCCGCGAGCTCGCGATGCTGGGGGTGGCGATGATGCGCGAGGGCGATCCCCGGTACGCGCGGCGATGTTACCGTGCGTCGCTGGGCCATCGACCGCTGACGTTGAAGACTTATCTCCGGCTCGGGTGGGCCATGCTTCCGTCCAAGATTGAGCAGCGGCTCTCCCCGATGCTGGCGCCGCGGCTGCGGCGGGGCCTCACGGGTCGCCCCATTCAACGACTTGCGGATCGCCCGCAACCATGAGCCGGATCGATCGTAGTGGTGTTAGATCTCGGCGTCAGCACTAAAGAAGAGAAACGGCTCTTGCCGCTGCATAATTGCCGCGGCAAGAGCCGTGAGAAGCAACTGTCAGTGGTTAGTTTCGCTCGCGCCCTTTAGGCGGCGTTGACGATCTCGTCCTCCGGATACGCCGGCAAGCCGAATTCCGGCACGTCGAGACCCTCGAGTTCGACCTCCTTCGATACTCGCATCGATTTCACAGCATTGACCGCCGAGAAGACGATGTACGTAAACCCGAACGCGTAGATCGCGCACAGCGTGGCGCCGCCAAGCTGCATGATAAACTGGCTGAAGTCGCCATGGAGC
>DASQHV010000324.1:0-5030 GCA_035631915.1 Candidatus Acidiferrales bacterium
CGCGCGCTCGGCGAGACCGCTGAAGTCGGCGATCCGGTTGCTCGCGACGCCGCGCCGCTCGACCGCGATCACCACCGCGAACGCGCCGAGATTGGTGAACGCGTAGGCCAGCAGGTAGTAGAGAATCGCGCCGCCCGACTGTGCTCCCGCGGCCATCCCGACCAGCAGATAGCCCGCGTGCGCGACGGCCGAGTACGCGAGCATCCGTTTGATATTGGTCTGCACGACAGCGATCAAATTGCCACCGGTCATCGTCAGCGCCGCGACTACCCACAGCACTTTCGACCACTCGAGGTGCACGGCGCCGAAGTCGACCAGGAAGATTCGCGCAAACGCTGCGAACGCCGCCAGCTTCACGCCGACCGCCATGAAAGCCGTCACGGGCGTCGGCGCGCCTTCGTAAACGTCGGGCGTCCACATGTGGAACGGCACCGCCGCGACCTTGAAGCCGAAGCCGACGATCAGCAGGCCGATGCCGAGCAGCAGCATCGGATTCGAATCCATCGAGCCCGACGCGAGCGCGTTGTGAATCGGGCCGAGCTTGATCGTGCCGGTGGCCGCGTAGACGAGCGCTATTCCGTAGAGCAGAAAGCCCGTCGAGAACGCGCCGAGGAGAAAGTATTTTATCGCCGCCTCGCTCGATTTCGGGTCGCGCCGCGCCATGCCGGCCAGCACGTAAACCGCCAGCGACATCGTTTCAAGGCCGAGGAACACGACGATCAGGTCGCCCGCCGCCGCCATCAGCATCATGCCGAGCGTGGAAAACAAAATCAGCGAGTAAAATTCAGCGCCCGGGATGTGATTCTCGGCGATGAAATCCAGCGACATCAGCACCGTGAACATCGCGGCGATCAGAATCGCGATTTCGAAATAGGCCGAGTAGCTGTCGATCGCGATCGCGCCGGCAAAGGCGACGCCGCTCTGGCCAATGATGCCCAGCGTCAGCACCAGCGCTACGCCAAGCGAGGCCAGTGCGAGCAGGCCGAGACCTTCGCTTTCGTCGTCGTCGACCCGCACGCCGGCCATCAGCACGACGATCGCTGCAATGGAGACCGCGATCAGCGGCAGGACGGGCAGCCAGACGAAATTGATCGCGAGATTAAACGGCGTCATCGTGCGGCCGCGGCAAGTTGCGGTTCGTGGTTGGGACCGTCATGAAGAGGAATCACTGCCAGCCGATTCGCGGCGCGTTCGCGGTCGCGCTCCAGGCGCGCCTCCGCGGCGCCGACGTGCGAAAGCATCGCGGTCACAGACGGCTGGATGCGGCTGATGAGCGGGCGCGGAAACAGCCCCATGAAGAGCATCAGCGCGATCACCGGAACCATCACGCTGATCTCGCGCGGAGTCAGGTCGCTCAAGGTCTCGTTGACCGCCTTGGTGATCGGACCGAACATCACGCGCTCGTAGGTCCACAGCATGTAGAGCGCGCCCAGGATCACGCCGAGCACCGCGAACGTAGTCGCAAGGCGCATGCGCAGAAACGAACCCAGCATGATCAAGAACTCGCCGACGAAGCCGTTGAGGCCGGGGAGTCCGATTGAGGAGAGCATCACGACCATGAAGATCGCCGCGTAAACGGGAACGCGATGCCACAAGCCGCCGAACTCGGAAATCTCGCGGGTGTGGCGGCGCAGGTAGAGCATCCCGACCAGCAGGAACAGGCCGCCGGTCGAGACCCCGTGATTGAGCATCTGGTAAATCGCGCCGTCGATCCCTTCCGGGTTCAGCGCGAAGATTCCGAGCATCACGAAACCGAGATGACTCACGGACGAATACGCGATCAGGCGCTTGAGGTCGGGCTGCATCATCGCGACCAGCGCGCCGTAGATGATTCCGACGATCGCTAGCGCCATGAAAAGCGGTATCGCTTCGATCGCGACGGTCGGAAACAGCGGAATCGCGAAACGGACGAAGCCGTAGGTGCCCATTTTCAGCATCACGCCGGCCAGGATCACGGAACCGGCGGTGGGCGCGTTGGTGTGCGCGTCGGGCAGCCAGGTGTGCACCGGCCACATCGGTACCTTGATTGCGAAGGCGAGCGCGAACGCGGCGAACAGCCAGCGCGCCTCGGTGGTGGAGAGCGGCACCTGGTAGAGCAGCGGCAGGTCGAAGCTGGTGCGGTTGAAGTGCACGTGCGCCGCGTAGACGAGGTACAGGATCGCGACCAGCATCAGCAACGAACCGACCATCGTGAACAGCACGAACTTGATCGCGGCGTAAATTCTGCGGCCGTGACCCCAAATGCCGATCAGGAAGTACATCGGGATCAGCATCACTTCCCAGAACACATAGAACAGGAAGAGATCGACCGACAGCAGCGCGCCCAGCAGCCCGGTCTCGAGCACCAGCATGAAAAAGCAGAACTCGCGCGGACGCTGTTCGATATCACCGCCGCCCGAATAGAGTAGCGACAGAGTAATCAGAACAGTAGTCAGTAGGACCAGGAACAGGCTAATGCCATCAATACCAAGATGATAGGTAATTCCGAAAGCAGGTATCCATTCGTATTGTTCGACAAATTGGTAATCGGCCACATGCGGATCGAACTTGACTAGTACATAAATGCTGACTGCGAGGGGAACCAGCGAAAAGATGAAGGCCGAGTTCCAGATCGCGCGTTCCTCGCGCTGCATCAGGATAAATGCCGCGCCGAGCAGGGGCAGCAGGATCAGGGCGCTGAGCGCGCTGTTCATCAGTGCGTCACCAGGTACAGGTAGTACGCGACGATGCCGATCGCGCCGAGCAGGTAGACGAGCGCGTAGTGCTGGACGTTGCCGGTCTCAGCCCGGCGCGCAATGTCGCCGGAGTTTTGTACCGTCAGGCCGGCGCCGTTGGCCGCGCCATCGATCGCGAAAGTGTCAATCGCTCGATTGAGTACGTTACTGGAAATCCAGAACAGCGGACGCGAAACGAGCAGGTTGTAAAGCTCGTCGATGTAGTACTTGTTGAGCAGGACGTTGAAGCCGTCTTTCAAGCGCCACGCCAGCAGCATCGGAATGCCCGGCAGGCGGATGTAGAAGAGATAGGCAACAACGATTCCGAAGGTCGACGCGATGCCGGCGAACGCCGAGAGCGTGAGCGCGTTCGCTTCGAACGCCGGATGAAACGCGCCGACGGCCGGGGTCAGGAAGCGCACGAAAGCGTTGCCCCACAACAATCCGTTCGGCAGCCCGACCCATCCACCGACCGTCGCAAGAACTGCCAGCACGGCGAGCGGGATCGTCATCACGGCGGGCGATTCGTGGATGTGATGCTCCTTTTCGGGATCGACGCGGGACTCGCCGAAGAACGTCATGAAGATCAGGCGGAACATATAGAACGACGTCAGGGCCGCGGTAATCACGCCCGTCAGCCAAAGCCAGGTGTGGCCGGAGGTGAAAGCGGCTTCCAGGATCAGGTCCTTGGAGAAGTAGCCCGAGAACGGCGGCAGCGCGGCGATGGCGAGCGTCGCGATCAGCATCGTCCAGAACGTGATCGGAATTTTGCGGCGCAGCCCGCCCATCTTGTTCATGTCCTGTTCGCCGCCGAGCGCGTGAATGACCGAACCAGCGCACAAGAAAAGCAGGCCCTTGAAAAATGCGTGCGTCATGACGTGGAAGATGCCCGAGGCGAATGCGCCACTGCCGACGCCGAGAAACATGTAACCGAGCTGGCTGATCGTCGAGTAGGCGAGGACCTTCTTGATGTCCGGTTGTACGAGCGCGACCGTCGCCGCAAACAGCGCGGTCAGCGCGCCAACCGTCGCGACCAGGTTGAGCGTAACCGGCGCAAGCGCGAACAGGAATCCGAGCCGCGCGATCATGTACACACCAGCGGTGACCATCGTGGCGGCATGGATCAGCGCGCTGACGGGCGTCGGACCGACCATCGCGTCGGGCAGCCAAACGTACAGCGGGATTTGCGCACTCTTGCCGGTCGCGCCGATGAACAGCAGCGTGCAGGCGGCGGTCGCAGCGGTGACGCCAATCAGGTTCGCGTGCGCGCGCATCTGCACAAAATCCAGCGTCCAGAAGCCGTGCGATCCGAGCACCGTAACAATGGTGAAGATGCCGAGCAAAAAGCCGGCGTCGCCGATGCGATTGACTACGAACGCCTTGCGTCCGTTATAAGCGTATTGAGGATTGGTGTACCAAAATGCGATTAGCAAGTACGAGCAAAGTCCCACGCCTTCCCAGCCGACGAACATTAGTAAGAGGTTGTTCGCCAATACCAATATGAGCATCGAGAGCGCGAACAGATTCATGTAGGTGAAGAAGCGCGCGAAATCCTCGTCGTGCGCCATGTAGCCGACTGAGTAAAGGAAAATCAGCGAGCCGACTCCAGTGACTATCAGCACCATCACGCCCGATAGTGCATCGACGCGCAGGCCGAATTCGGCGTGGAAGCGCCCCGCTTCGATCCATCCCCAGAGATGAGCTGTGAGCGCGCCCCCCGCGGGAAGTGCGAGCAGCGTGACGAACGCCCAGACCGCGACCGCGAACGCCGCGAACATCGCGGCCGGCCCCACCACGTTGACGCCGGCGCGGCCCAGCCGCGACCCCGCGAACAGGTTGAGCAGGAAGCCCAGCGCGGGGAACAGCAGGATCAGCGCGAGTGCTGGAAATTCAACGGTCATCTGAATCGGTCACCATCGCATCAGGGTCAATTCGTCGGCGTGGATGGTTTCGCGGTTGCGGAAAATCGAGATGATGATGCCGAGTCCGACCGCAGCTTCGGCCGCCGCGACGGTCATCACGAAAAATACGATCACCTGCCCGTCCATCGAGCCCAGCCGGCTGCCGACCGCAATGAACGTAAGATTGACCGCGTTGAGCATTAGCTCGATCGACATGAAGATCACGAGGATGTTGCGGCGGATGATCACGCCGGCGACGCCGATGGCGAAGATGATCGCGCTCAGCGACATCATGTAGGTCAGCGGGATCATCGCGCGGCTCCGGACGCGGCCGGCTGATCCGCTGATGTCGCACCGGGCGCATTCGGCATCCGCCGTGCGAGCGCGACGGCTCCCACAACGGCCGCCAGCAACA
>DASQHV010000325.1:0-6217 GCA_035631915.1 Candidatus Acidiferrales bacterium
TCCCACATAGCGGCTCGTTGGAATTTTGGAGACCACCAGAATGCCGGTTTGAATAAACGCGCCGAACAGCGTTCCTGCCGCTGATGCGAACGCGAAGACGATCGGAATCCGCTCCCAGTTCACGCCGAGGTCTCGAGAATCAAAGTAGTAGACCAGACCGATGATGAGGCCGGACAACGCACCGCCGATTACGCCGCCGTAGAGGCCGCTCTTGAAGGAGGGCGCAAGGCGCGACGTCGTCGGAGGGGGAAGGCGTCTTTTGTCGACCATCCCGAATATAGAGGCGGTTGACGAGATCAGCGTTGCAATCGATGTGGCGCCGGTTCTAACGAACACCGCGGGTGAAATCGCCCGGGCTTTACCCTTGACCAGGAAAAAGTAGAGCAACGCCAGTCCCGAGAAGATCGCAAAGGCGAGAACGACGCCCAGGATTCGTCTTCGCAGGAGTGTTCCTCGCTTCGATGTGACGGAAATACTCCGGGCAGGTTGTGTTCGAGTTGGTGGCGGGGCGGCGCCGCTGCCTGAAAGCGCTGCGCCACAATCCCCGCAGAATTGTTTGCCCGGTGGACTTTCCGATGCGCATCGCGGGCAAATGCTCGCGAGTGGCGCACCGCAATCGCCGCAGAATTTCTTGCCGACCGGATTTTCCGTTCCGCACTTCGAGCAGCGCATCGCGACTTTCTTCCCGCAGGTAGACGGCTAACTATCGCGACTGCGGGCAAATTGGTAGATGCGCGCTCGCACCGCGGCTGGGTGGGATACCGCAGCCAGGCGTATGCAGGGAATGGAGGCGGGGGGAATTGAACCCCCGTCCGAAGGCCTTCCGGCGACGTCCACTACACGCTTAGTCCGCGGATTCTAGCTCGCCCACGCAGCGCCCACGGACGGGCTATGCGCAAGCCAGCCGGCTGTTGTTTCGGGAGTCCGCCCAGCCGGTGAACTGCGGTTCCCTAGCCCACTAAATGACGCCCCGACCCGCTGCCATGGGCGAGCAGCGGCGGGACGCTAGCGGCCCTTAGGCCGCCAGAGCGTAACCGTTATTGTCTGCGGGTAAATTTCGCAGTCCGCCAGTTTTACGGGTCGACGGCACCCGGCGTGCGACCATGGCCATATTGTCTTCGTCGAATCCGGTTCGCCCCCACAGAGTGTGAGATTCCGGTACGCGGCCAGTCGAAACGGTTACATCATTCAATCTAAGGCGCGAGCGCCGCGCGCGCAACTGTCGCGATTGGACAGCAAGCAACGCCGCCGCGTATCATGACGCTCGTGAGATCGACCACGAAATCTGCCCGGCCGTCTGTCAGCCGCAGACTGCACAACGAGTTCACCGCCATAATCGAGCGCGACGGCAGATGGTATATCGCCTATTGCCCCGAGATTCCGGGGGCCAATGGCCAGGGAAGAACCCGTGCTGAGGCGCGGGAAAATCTTGCGAACGCAATCGCTCTGATCCTTGAGGACCGGAGAATCGACGGCCTGCGCGGTGTCCCGCGCGATGCGGTTCGCGAGAAAGTGACCGTCTCCTGAAACGAAGCAGCCTGCTTCTCCATCTTCGGCGCCACGGATGCCATCTCAAGCGAGAGGGGAGTGCGCATTCGCTTTGGACCAATCCTGCGACCGGCGCGGTCGAAGCAGTGCCGCGCCACACCGAAATTTCTAATCGCCTCGCACGTAAAATATGCCGAGGGCTCTCGGTGCCTGAGACGGTGGCGTAGCCGTTTCATAGCGTCGGCCGCGCGCGCAACTGTCGGTGTGATCTGCGGCGGGGGCTTATTTCGATGCGGCGCGGCGGATAGACTCGCTTGGCTATGGCGCGCGACAGCAGAAACGGCAAGCCGGCGGGCGACGGATTCGATCTCGTCGTCGACAATCGCAAGGCGCGGCACGACTTCTTTATCGAAGACACGCTCGAAGCCGGCCTGGCGCTGATGGGCACCGAGGTCAAATCCCTGCGGGCGCATCGCGCGAACCTGCGCGACAGTTACGCGCGAATCAAGAACGGCGAGGCGTTTCTCGAGGGCGTGCATATCGGCGCGTACGCTCCCGCCGGCCAGTTCAGCCACAAGGAGACGCGGGCGCGCAAACTGCTGATGCATCGGCGGGAGATCGACAAGCTTTGGGGGCGGGTGCGCGAGAAAGGCTATTCGATCGTCCCGCTGAAAATCTATTTCAAGAACGGACGCGCGAAGGTCGAGCTGGGCCTCGCCAAGGGCAAGCATTCGTACGACAAGCGCGACGCGATCGCGCGCAAGACTTCGGACCGCGAAATCCAGCGCGCGCTGAAGAGCCGCAATCGATAATGCCCCAGGTGCGCTAGACGGCCGCGAGCTGGCGCAACTCCGCGACCAGGCTCTGGAAGCTCGCGACGCTCGCCGCGAGCTCGGTGGGTGTCGTGCCGACGCTGCCGAGCACCCGCGCGACGGTCTCGTGAAAACGCGGCGGCTTTACGTCGAATCCGCGCGATTCGGCGGCGGCGCCTTTCTCGTTCATGAAGAATCTGCGGTTCAGTGCATACAGCACCAATGTCATGAACCCGGCGGCTCGGAACAGGCATCCCGCGACGTACATCACGTCGCAGCGTGCGGCCGGTTTCGCGGCGATCATGACTTCGAACTCCGCGTCGAACAGATGCTTGGTCAGTAGCGCGCGGCGAAATTCCTCGGGATAGGGCGTCAGCCTCGACTTGAGCGCGGCCACTGTGCCCGACGGATCGAACAGCGGGCGGCATACGTGAATCTCGCCGGCGTAGATTTGCATATGGAATCCGAGCGGATGCCCCAGCTGGTACACGAGACGCGCCCGGCCGGCGACGCAATCCGCGATCACGTCGCGCACCGCGCCGAGCTCGCGGTACAGGAAATCCACATGATGCCCGCCAATCTGGAGCCATCCGCCGCCGTTCACCGCCGGGCCCCATTCGCCGAATCCGGTCACGAGGCCGTCCTGATGACGATCGTCGAGCTCACGCGCGGCCGCTCCCAGAGCCGTCGTCGAGAACGGATCGGCGCCGTCGTAGTAGATTCCGAGATCGACGTCGGACTGCTCGTCGGCGGTTCCCCGCGCGCGCGAGCCGCCGAGCACGATCGCGGCGACGCCGTCGATCTTCGACACGCGCGCCACCACGCGACTCAGGATCTCCTCGACTTCGGGATGCTGCTTCACGGGCCGAGCTTAAATCGCGCCCGAAGCGCGGGCAACGGTGCGCTGCGTCAGTTGGCGTCGGTGGCGTGCGCGATAGTCGCTGAAGATGGCGCGCCGAGCAGCGCCTGGAGGCGCGCGATGCGCTTCGGCAGCGGCGGATGGGTCGAGAGCAGGTTGTCGAGAAATCCCTCGTTGTCGTCGCGAGCGCCCTCGCGCGGATTCACCATGAACAGATGCGCTGTGCCGGCGGTGCCCTGCTTGAGCGGCGATTCGATCTTCGCGATGTGCTCCAGCGCGCGGAGCAGCGCGCGCGGATTGCGGGTGAACTCGACCGACGACGCGTCGGCCAGGTATTCACGCTGCCGCGACACCGCCATCGCGAGCAGTTGCGAGAAGATCGGCGCGACTGCGGCCAGGATGATCACGGCGAGCGATATGAGCATCGCGGTCTGATTGTCGCGGTTGTTGTCGGAGCTGCGGCCGCGCCCGCCGAAGCCGCCGAACCACATCCAGCGATAGACGAAATCCGAGAGCATCGCGATTCCGCCGACCATCACCGCGATCATTGTCATAGTGCGGGTGTCGTAGTCGGCGACGTGCGACATCTCGTGCCCGATCACACCCTGCAATTCCTCGCGGTCCATCTCGTCGACCAGACGCTGGGTGACGCAGATGACGGCATGCGCGGGATCGCGGCCGGTCGCGAACGCATTGGGCGACGGGTCATCCATGACGTACGGCTTGGGCGGCGGCATCCGCGCCGCCAGCGCCATCTCGTTGATCACGTCGAGCACCACCGCATGTTGCGGCGTGTCGGGAGTGAGCGGGCGCGCGTGGACCGACAGGAGGACCAGAGAGCCGCCGCTATAGAATGAAACGATCGACTGGACGCCGGCGAATGCCAGCGCGGCGATAGTCAGCACCGGGAAGCCGACGAATTGACCGTTGACGTAGGTAAAGTCGCGCGCGACGAAGTCGAGCCCCAGTCCCAGCGCGCCGAACAGCGCGATGAACGCCACGACCAACGCCACCGTCTCGCGGCGATTGGTGGCTTCGAGTGTCCTGAAGCTGCTCGCGGCCATCGCGCGTGCCGAGCTCAGGCGCGCGGAGCACTCATGCCGAGATCGACTTTTGGTACCGCCGCGTCCTCGGCCGCTCCCTTGAAGTAGTCGGCCGGCTTGAAGCCGAAATTGGTCGCGATCATGTTCGACGGGAAGCTCTGGATGCGCGTGTTCAGGTCGAGCACCACGTCGTTGTAAGCCTGCCGCGAGTAGGCAATCTGATTTTCCGTCGTGGTCAACTCTTCCTGCAGCTTAAGCACCGTCTGATCGGACTTGAGCTGCGGATAATTTTCCATCACCGCGAGCAGTTTGCCCATGCCGGCGGTGATCTGGTTCTCAGCCGCCATCCGCGACGCCGTGTCCGTAGCGCTGACGGCCTTGGCCCGCGCCTCGACCACCTGGGTCAGCGTGTCGCGCTCGAACTGCATGTAACCTTTCACGGCCTCGACGAGATTTGGAATGAGGTCGTGGCGCCGCTTGAGCTGCACGTCGATTTGCCGCCACGCGTTGTCGATCTGATTGCGCAGACTGACGAGACGATTGTAGGCCGCGATCACCCACACGACCATCGCCGCAACTATTAGCAGTAACACCGCCATCGAGATTCCTCCGCTCCGCGCTCAGCAGGGACTCGGTGTGGCTTCGTCGGCGTGGCGCCCGCGGCGCGCGGCAGGCTTGAGCAATCCAGCTCTCGCCTGCCGCGCTCGGGCTGTGATTCTCGAGCCGCGGCTCGAAGCGCGCACCGCGGCCGGTTAGTTGTCGAACTCCACTTTAATCTTGAACGGTTTGCTCTCCGGACGCTTCGGCACCGTCACTTCGAGCACGCCGTCCTTGTATGCGCCCTTGATGTTCTCGTGGCTCGCGTCTTCGGGCATCGTGAACGCCCGGCGCATCGTTCCGTAGCTGCGCTCTGCGACGTGAATCTCGGCGTCCTTGGACCACTCGGGCCGCTTGCGCTCGGCTTCGACCACCAGGTTGCCGTCCTCGACGCGCACATCGACCGAGTCGCTCCTGATGCCGGCCATCTCGAAGTAGAAGTGATAGCCGTCCGCGTCCTCGACCACGTCCGCCGCCGGAGCCGACTTGCGGGCCGCCGCCGGGTCGAGCTCGTTCCACAGCACGTTCCAGCGCCGCGCCAGCGAGCCGTAGGGGGTCAATCCGTTAGTCATCAACACGTCCATCTGAAAACCTCCTGCCGGAAATAGTCTCCGGGTTCTTTTATTTTTCGGGGCGCCCGGTGCGGCGAAGGATCAATCCGCCCTTCGCTCGATACGCCTTGCGTCCCACGACTGAAAAGGTAAGTACGAACTGTGATGCGTCAAGCGCAGGAATTTCGCGGCAGCGTGAGCCGGCGAATTCGAAGGTCTATTGGGGCGCGGAAATCCTCGTGATTTCAGCGGCAAACCGCGCGGCCATCTTGCTATCACCGTTCAGTTCGGCGATTTTCTTACCTTCGTTCAGCGCGTCGACGGCGCGGACAATCTCGCCCTTGCCGAGGAACACACCGACCTTGCGGAATATTCGTGCGTAGCGCTCTCCCTTTTCGGCGGCATTCATGAGTGCGGCTCCCGGCGGCGAAACGCGTGACAAAATCCTAGGCGGACGCCTCACGCTGTGCCAGCCGCGTGACGGATACCGCTTCTCCGTCGAGGCGATTCTGCTGGGCCGCTTCGCAAGCGCCCGCGCGCGCGATCGCGTGCTTGAGCTGGGCGCCGGATGCGGCGTCGTGGCGATCATGATTGCCGCTCTGCATCGGCCGCGCGAAGTCGTTGCGATCGAGATTCAGCCTGACCTGGCCGCGATGGCGGCGCGCAACGCGGCGTCGAACATGCTCAAGTCGATGCGCGTGGTGTGCGCCGACATCCGCCAGCGAAAGATTGCCGGCGTCGCGCCGGCGTCGTTCGATCTGGTCATCGCGAATCCGCCGTTTCGCGCGGCGGCCGCAGGCCGCGAGAATCCCGTAGCCGGCCGCCGAATCGCGCGCGGCGCGAGCGCGGCATCACTGAATGACTTCG
>DASQHV010000326.1:0-4383 GCA_035631915.1 Candidatus Acidiferrales bacterium
AGGTCGGACACGGTCGAGAAGCGAATCGGCCGCTCGCTCGACTTCCGGTACGTGCCATCAAGCCATTTGGATTTTTTGCTCACGCGGTCCTCACCGATTTTCGAGCACGCTGCTCGCGATCACCAGGCGCTGAATCTCCGACGTGCCTTCGTAGATCTCGGTGATCTTGGCGTCGCGAAAATAGCGCTCGACCTTGAACTCCTTGGTGTATCCGTAGCCGCCGTGAATCTGCACCGCTTCGACCGCGGCCTTCATCGCCGCTTCGGCCGCGAACAGCTTCGCCATCGCCGATTCCTTGGTGCAAGCCTCGCCGCGATCCTTGAGCGTGGCCGCGCGATGCGTCAACAGGCGCGCCGCGTCGATCTCAACCGCCATGTCGGCCAGCTTCCATTGAATCGCCTGGTACTGCGCGATCGGCTTGCCGAACGTCAGCCGCTCCTGCGCGTATTTCAACGACGCCTCCAGCGCCGCACGCCCGATTCCGAGCGCCTGCGACGCGATTCCGATTCGCCCGCCGTCGAGCGTCTTCATCGCGACCTTGAAACCCTGCCCTTCGCCCACCAGCAGGTTTTCGCGCGGCACCCGCATGTCGGAAAAACTCAGCTGCGCGGAATGCGCGCCGTGAATCCCCATCTTGTCTTCGACGCGCGTGACCGCCCATCCCGGCGTTGCCGTCTCGACCGCGAACGCGCTGATCCCGTGATGCCCCTTATTCGGCTGCGTCATCGCAAACACGATCGCGACCTGCGCCTGCGGCGCGTTGGTGATGAAATTCTTGGTCCCGTTGATCACGTACGAGTCGCCGTCGAGCACCGCGCGCGTCTTCTGGCCCGCCGCGTCGGATCCTGCTTGCGGTTCGGTGAGCGCGAAGCAGCCGAGCCACTCGCCACGCGCCATCTTCGGCAGGAAATGTTTTTTCTGAGCCTCGGAGCCGAGCCCGAGAATCGGCCACGACGCCAGCGAGCAGTGCGCCGACATGATTACCGCGGTCGACGCGCACTCCACCGCCAGTTCCTCGAGCACCAGCGAGTAACTTACGTGGTCGAGACCCGCGCCGCCGTATTGCTCGGGAAGGAAGATGCCGAGCATGCCGAGTTTCGCCAACTCGTCGACGGCCGCGGCGGGATAGCGATGCGTCCGGTCGGCCTCGACGCCAATCGGCCCGAGCTTGTCGCGGGCGAAACGCCGGGCGGTGTCGCGTGCGGCGCTCTGCGCTTCGCTGAGTTCAAGGTCCATCTGTGATTTCGCCCGCCGGCTGCATGCTTCGATTCATTTGTAGCGTAGCCGACCGATGGGGTCGATAGAGCGCGGCCGAGATTTTACGTTATGCTCAGAACTTAGATTCCGAACGCTCGTTCAGCTTCACTTGTGATGCCACTTGGGCGGACGCTTCTCGACGAACGCATTGGTGCCCTCCACGCGATCCTCGCTCGAGAACACCACCCCGAACGCCTGCTGCTCGAAGCGCAACCCCGCGTCCTCCTCCATCGTGAACGCCGCGCGCAGCGCCGCCTTCGCCTGCCGGAGCGCAAACGCGGATTTGCTCTCGATCTTCTTTGCCAGCGCGTGCGCCGCGCCGATCAACTCAGCCGCCGGCGCCACCTGGTTCGCCAGGCCCCATTGGAGCGCCGTCGCCGCGTCGAACATCTCGCCCGTCATGATCAGCTCGCGCGCCTTGTTGTGACCGATGCGATGCGCGAGCCGCTGGGTGCCGCCGAAGCCGGGAATCAGCCCGAGATTTATTTCCGGCTGCCCGAAGCGCGCCTTGTCGCTCGCCACGATCAAGTCGCATGCGAGCGCGAGTTCCAATCCGCCGCCGAGCGCGAAGCCGTTGACCGCCGCAATTACCGGGATCGGCAGATCCTCGAAGCTCTCCATCACGCGATGCCCCAGCCGCGAGAAGTCCAACCCGTCGGCCGCCGACATCTTCGACATCGCAGCGATATCCGCGCCGGCGACGAACGCGCGGTCTCCGGCGCCGGTGACGATCAGCACGCGCACCGACGCGTCGTGCCGCACGTCGCGAATCACGCGCGCCATTTCCTCCAGCACCTCGCGATTGAGCGCGTTGAGCGCCGCGGGCCGATTCACGGTCAGGGTGGCAATCGGCGCCTTTTCAAAAATGAGATTCTTGAATTCCATTTTCGACGAACTCCTCATCGTGCTGACCGGCTACAAAGGGCTCTGGCGGTTTCTAATACCGCGCCGCGCGCTCGCGATGTCAACCCCGACGAGCGACGTCGCGGCAGCTGGTGTGGGCCCGCGAATGCGCGCTTGCGCCGGACATTTGCGCTAGAAACAATGCGCACGTGCGCTATCCATCCAATTCGGCGCCGCGATCGCGGACAGGCAGCTTGAGGGCCTTGGCGGCATTCGCGATCGCACTCGCCACCGCCGTCGGCGGATGCACTGCGCCGTCGGAAGTCATCGTCAACAAGATTCGCTCCGAGGCCGACGTGAAATGCCAGGAGGGCAATCAGCCCGCTTGCGACACGGTGGTGCAGACGCTCAGCAGCACCAAGGTCGCCATCGAGTCCACCAGCTCGATCGCCACGCTCGGACCAGAATGCAACTCCGGCAAACACGAATCGTGCGAGCAACTCGCCGTGCTTCACGCCGAACTGATGTCTTGGTGTTCGATGGGTAACGCGCGGGCTTGCGCCGCCGTCAACGCCGGGGCGTGGCCAACCAAGTGGGACGAGCCCGCGCTGATCGACGCGGCCAAACTCTCGTGCTTGAGCGGCCAGTTGAAGCAGGATTCGAACACCTGCCAAGCGCTGGACTATCTCTGAGCCGGGGCCGCGACGGCCCCCGCTACTGACGCTCCTCGAAGCCGAGCGAGATCATCATTTCGTGTAACGACTGATCGACGACGATGTATTCCGTCAGCGATACGTAGACGTGGCATCCGCGCTGACCCTCGGCGCCGCCCGGTATCTCGACGATGCGCTGAACGTGATCGCCGTTGATCATCACCGGCCTGTCCTTCATCGTAACGCGCAGCCACATTTCAGGATCCCTCTCTGTTCACGCGCCTCAATACTCGGGCTTGAAATCGAAGTGATGAATCGCCTCGATGAAGCGCACGGTGCGGGTCTTCGAGCGCATCACCACGCTGTTGGTCATCGCACCGCCCGAGAAAAATCGCACGCCGCGCAGATAGTCGCCGGTGGTCACGCCGGTCGCGGCAAACATCACGTTCTCACCCGCCAACTCCTCAAGCGTATAGCGATGCTTCAGGTCCATGATACCCATCGCGAGGCACTCTTCCGCTTCCTCGGAATTGCGCGGCATGAACCGGCACTGCATCTCGCCGCCGACTGAGCGAATCGCCGCGCCCGCCAGCACGCCCTGATGCGCTCCGCCGACTCCAATCAGCATGTCGATTTCGCTCTCGGGCCGGGTGGTGGCGATCGCGGCCGACAAGTCGCCGGCCGACAGCATCTTGATTCCCGCGCCGGCTTTGCGAACCTCGACGATCAGCTTCTCGTGCCGCGGTCGATCGAGGATCGCGACGCGCAAATCCTCGACGTAAACCTTCTTCGCCTCGGCCAGCGCCTTCAAATTGTCGGTCGGCGAGCGGTCGATGTCGATTACACCGCGGCCCGCCGGCCCGCATGCAACCTTGTCCATGTAAGTGTCGGGACAGCGCAGAATTCGTCCGCGCTCGGTCAGCGCGACGCATGACAGCGCGTTGGGTCCGCCGGTCGCGCAGATCAGCGAGCCTTCGATCGCGTCGAGCGCGACGTCCACCTCCGGGCCGGCGCCGGTGCCGACAATTTCTCCCTCGTACAGGAATTCGGCGTCGCCTTCCTTGCCCTCGCCGATCACCATCTTGCCGTCCATCGCCACCGAGTTGAGCGTCTTGCGCATCGCGTCGCACGCCGCGCGATCCGCCATGCGCTCGTCGCCCTTGCCGATGAATCGCGCGGCGGCCAGCGCCGCCGCTTCCGTCGCGCGCACCACTTCCAGGGCAAGATTTCGCTCCATCCAGGGGCCTCCGCGTTTCTAGGTCCGCGCCAGTTCGCTTCCGAACAGCGATTCTATCAGGTGATAGCCGTCGCCGACGACGACACCCGTCGCGTTGCCGTCAGCCTCGGTGTAGCGGCGCGACTTGCGCCCGCCCGACGCGAACTCCGCCGCCGTCATCAGCGCGAACGGCACCGCTTCCGGCGAGTGCGTCTTCAACTGGCTCGGCGTCGCGTGATCGGGCATCAGCAGGATCGTGAAATCGCCGAGCGCGCGCAGCCCTTCGAGCATCGGGCCGATGATCAATTCGTCGATTCGCTCGATTGCTTCCTTCTTTAGATCGGCGCGGCCCATGTGCCCGGCCTCGTCCGGCGCCTCGATATGCAGCAGCAGAAAATCCCGCGACTTCAGCGA
>DASQHV010000327.1:0-3518 GCA_035631915.1 Candidatus Acidiferrales bacterium
AACGCAGTCGCCTCGTCGGCGCTGTACTTGTGGCCGAAGATCAATTCCTCGCCGCCGACCTTCGGCGCGTACTCACCGCGGGCCGGATCGTACTGGTAGGTGACGGCGTTGTTGATCACGTCGTAGGCGGGAACTCGCGCGCTGCCGGGAGCGATCTGTCGCAGCGTATCGATCGTGAGCGCCGCCAGGACCACGCACATGAAGACTACGGTGGCAATCGCACCGGCGCGCCAGAAGTGCGGATCCTGCGTGTACACTTTCGAACCCCCGGACGCCTGCAAATGTACTAAATCAAAGCCTCGATTGACACTTCGCGGCGATGAAGGCTCGACAGCGAGTTTTATCGACGCAACATTTTCGGGGCGAAGAAACCCAGCCACACGGCCGAGCCCGCGATCCATACTGCGGACGCCCATCCCAGGTGAGTGAAGTAGGTGTGACTGGCGTCGGCGGCCAGCCTCGCGAGCAGCGCGACTACGAATGCGGTACCCAGGATGATCACGGCGGGCGGGCGACCGAGTGCGAGTTGCTCCATGTCCAGATGGCTCATCGCGACGTGGCTCGCCACTCCGAAGACCATCAGGCTGAAGCCGCCGATGTAGAGGATATGCATGGCCGGGACGCGGTAGTCGGGCCAGATTGCCGCGGCGATCAATCCCAGCGGCATCATCCACACCGCGAGCCAGACCAGCTTGCGATGCGCCCCCGGCTTGCCGGGCCTGCGCAATGCGCCGCCGCCCAGCCCCAGTCCAATCGCGACTACAATCGCGCGAAACAGCGGGCCGGCTCGATCGAAGCCGCGTTGCTCGAGCACTAAGCTGGCGAAGATCGCGATTCCCGCGGCGGCATAAGCGATCGCCTTCCAGGTTTCGCGCGATGAAGAGCCCAGGTCCGGTGGCGGAGGCGCGCCACCCATGAGCGGCAGGACGAGACTGCCGATACCGATCGCGAGGCAGAGAAACACACCCTGCTCGACCATCAGCACACCGAGATAGCCGGCGGACGGAAGTACGGCGTTCGCGTCGGCGGCAGCGATCAGAGCGGCGCCTGACAAGCCTTGCAGCGCGGCAATCGGCAGGAGCACAAATGCGGCCGGCGGCGCGCGGCCAGCGTCGCGAGAGAGAAATCGACGGAGCGCAAACTGGATGAGCAGTACGAAGAGCGCGCCATAAGCAAGCTCCGCGAGGATCCATGAATCGATGACGGAGGCAAAGACAGTTACGATCAGCGCAGCCGCGAACGCCGCCATCTCGAGTCGTCCCACCGGCGGCGACTGCGTTCGGCGCGGCAGCGCAGTGAGGAGAAACCCAATCGCAAACGCCATCATGAACGCCTGCATCTGCACCAGGCCGTGAAACCGGCATGAATACGTCGCAGTAAGTCCGGTGGCGTACAGCAGCCAATGACTTACGCCGATCCACGCAAGAAGGACGCCGAGCGGAAAAAACAACCGAAACGGCTCGCTGCGCCATCGTGAGACAGCGGTCGTGGGGCGCGATGCGGCTACGGCATTTTCCAGCGGTGTCACCGGCAGTCAAGGTCGCGCAGTTGGCAGTACAAGAGATCGGCGCTCGGCGCGAGGTCGCGAATGAGTCGCGCAAATCATAGCGGATTCGGAACTAAACATCAGTGGGCGATTGGCGATCGATCTGCGTATCGTGGCCACGCCGAGACTAGCCCCGGCCGCGCCCGGATCTTAACCTTGTAGGGAGTCGCATCAGGGGTCAGCGGTGAAACGCGGTCGAGAATTGCGTCGGGAAGAAGTCGAGCGAGTCTGGAAGATCGACCGAAGTGAAGTGATAGAGGACTTCTATCATCTTGAGAACGGAGAGTTGGTTCTTAAGCCGCATCACGTTGATGTCCCCGGCTGGCCACCCGGCGAAGCGGAGAAATACACGCCGATATTGCTGGACTGCTTCGATCGCGGCGGATGGTTCTACGGCGTGTTCGACGACGCAGAACCAATCGGAGTCGTCGTGCTGGAAAGCAAGCGTATCGGCAGGCACCAGGATCAACTTCAATTGAAGTTCCTGCACGTCAGCAGGTCGCACCGAAAGACGGGCTTGGGCACGCAAATGTTTGAACTGGCCCGGGAGATCGCGCGGGAGAGGGGAGCGAAGCGGTTGTACATATCGGCGACGCCGAGTGAGAACACGATCAACTTCTATCGGCGGCTGGGATGCAAAGTTGCCGAGGAACCTGATCCGGAGCTATTCGCGCTCGAACCCGAAGACATTCACCTTGAATGTGATGTGTGACGGACAGGAGGTCGCGCCGCAAGCAGTCGAAATACCGGGTGCCGGAGCGACGCTGCGCGCACATAGATGCCGTGTGAGACTGTCAAAATTCCCAAATTACGGCGATTAGTAACGGCAAGATTCATAGTCTCAAAAACAGAACAATTTTTCGCAGGTTCTGTTGCGTCCTGATCAAGTATATCGCCTCATCGCGGCGATAAACTCCGCTCGTCCGCTGAACGGCAACTTGACGCTGCGTTCGGCTACCGGCTTATCTGTCGCGTGACTTGAAATTCCAAAAGGACGCACGGTCCGAAAGGAGCGCACATGAGCAGGCAGACAAAATTGTCATCGCATACACGTTCGTCGACGCATGCAGATTTGCCCGCAAACAGTTCCGCTCGGCCACATGGCGCAGCGATGGCATTCGCCGCCGCTGTGATTCTGCTGGTCTGCGCATCTTCCGCAATTGCCCAGGTGTCGCAACCGGCCGCGGCCGTCGTGCCGTGCGGCAACTCGATCTCGTCGTGCGGATGCACGATTACCAAAGCCGGATTCTATCAGGTCACTGCCGATCTGAGTCAGTCGCAAGGTCTTACGGCGCTCGGCGGATGCATCGACATCAAGGCATCCAACGTAACACTCAACACCTCGAAAGCCATCTGTTGCGACGGTTTCGATATCACGGGCCCAGGCGGAATGTCGCCGACGGGAATCGGAATTCACATACTCAAGAGCTCGAAAAACGATTTTCTTGAACTTCCGAACGACGTCGACGGATGGGACGTCGGCATCTTGATCGAGGGCAGCAACAATATCGTTGAGGACTTCGGTGCGAGGTTCAACGGCACGGCAGGAGTCGAAGTTAACGGTGGAAACAGCAACAACGTGAACGATTTTAGCGTTGACAACAATCACAACTACGGTGTCTGGTTACGCGGCGCGAGCAACAACCAGGTCAACTGCTCCAACACAGAGAATAATGGCGCCGTCGGCGTCTTCGTCGGGTGCTCGGCGGCCGGTCCAATCAGCGCAGCGTGCTCACCGAAAGTTCCGGCCAGCAAAAACAACCATATCTTCGATCATACTTCGAGCGACAACGGGCATTACGGCGTCGCGATCGATCTGGGCAACACCGGGAACACGGTCTCGGACATCAGCTCGACCGGAAATCCTACGTTCGACATGTTCGACGCGAATCCGGGCTGCGACAGCGACCTCTGGTTTTTCGCCAGCTTCGGCACGGCTTCGCAGGCCTGCATTCATCACTGAGCCGACCGC
>DASQHV010000328.1:0-3481 GCA_035631915.1 Candidatus Acidiferrales bacterium
CCGTTGGCGTCGGACCATGCAGCAATCTCGCGCGCGACGTCGCCGCGATAGAACCGCTCGCGCGCAGCATCCAGCGCCGCTTCGCGCCCTCGACTCCTGGCGCTGGCCTCGCTGTCGAGCACGCGCTGAAAGAAATTTGCCAGCGCGGGATTCTTGACGACCTCTCCGGGCCGCGGGACTCGTCCGTCCGGCAGGTAGACGCGCGCAGTCGACGGCCACTTGGCGAGGAAGCGCTGCGCGTTCATCCGCAGCGAAGCGCCCGCGCCCCCGACCGGACCGTCGCCGTCGAGATGCTCGACGCCCGCCAGCCCGACGTGCATCGGGAAGCCGTCGCTCGCAAGCGCGTGCGCCGGCGCGAGCACGTCAGCCAGTGACATCGTGCCGAACTCGCGCAGCGCAGTAACCAGCGCGTCGAAGGCGGCGGGAACTCCTGCCGCGAGCAGTCCCGCGCCGGGAATCAATTCGATTCCAAGTGCGCGATATTGATCGATCGTCGCACGCGCCGGCGCCGTCATGTTGCCGTTGATCGAAACGACACGTCGCGCCGACGCCGAGTAGATCAGCATCGGCGCCTCGCCGCCTATCGTGTGCATGTGAGGATTCACGACGCCTTCGACGAACGTCGCGGCAACCGCCGCGTCGATCGCGTTGCCGCCGCGCGCGAAGATCTGCGCGCCCGCCGCAGCCGCCAGGTAGTGTTCGGTGGTGATAACCGCGCGACGGGCCAAAACGAGGGGGTAAACTGTGGGCATAACGAGGTTATTTTTCTCCTCGGCTAAGGCCTTCGAAATTTCATACGCCTGGGAACATCGAAATATCACGCCTGCAGTCTTTGTGCATATCGCGACGCAAATTTGCCAATTGGGTGACCGTATTCGGGTACTGGGAATGTCGAGAATCGCCGATAGGTCGCGAGCGATAGCAGGTCAAACGGTGCCTTGATGGGCAGAATTGGTGATTTGGTAGGTTCCTGAGGCTCTGGATAAACGAGACTTTTGGTTCCGCCGGAGATCTAAAACTCAGGCCCGATGTTTGCTAGTATCGTAGGTGGGGTTGGGTGGCCGGATTACCGGAACGAGGTTGAAGGGCAGACAATGATGGCGAGTACGAATACCGAGGCGGTGGTGGGGCGGCATTGCAAGCTGCAAAAACCGGTGCGCGACCACGAGGGTCGCAGCCGATTCAGCGAACAGCCACGTATCCTGCGCGAGGTCAATAATCTGGACCGGCGCATGTACTTGGTTCAATTTGACGATGGCGCCACCACATTCCTCTTCCCGGATGAAATAGTCGTCGAATAGCGCGTCGGAGCCACGTCCGACGCTGCAACGCAGGTATGTGCCCCGGGAAGCATGCCACAGTGCGTGAACCGACTAGATCGCGATTGATGCGAAGCCAGCGGGCTTGCTCATCCGCTACGGAACCTTTTGCGCCGCGAGCGGTGATGGCGAAGGTGACGACAGTTCCGGGCTCAGGTTAGGAAACCGAGCCCAAGCCATCCCATGCTTCATTTGCTTCGCGCAGACCCATCAGAGTAGGTATTCGAGTGATGCATTTCACCGGATTGCGGACTTTTCTAATCGCGGCGGTCGCCGTCGCTGCACTTGCGGCGGCGCCATCGGCTTGGGCCGAAGATCGCCCGGGTTTCAATCAAAACGGCCAGCCGTTTCGAGGGCATACGCACGGCCACAAGAATGGCGGAATCGGCAGCGTGCCGTGCAACGACGGGAACGTCGTAGTTTCGCCGGCATCGCTGTGGCCGCCCAACCACAAGCTCGTGACGATCGACATCGCCTACCTCGACAACGACAACGATGCCGATTCGACCAGCCTCACGATAAATTCGATCTCTTCAAACCAGGACACCGAAGACGCGACCGGGGCATGCGGTCCCGACGGGCCAGATTGGATATTTGACAGCACGCCGGTCACCTCCACCGATCCGTCAGCGGCCGCGACGACATTCCAATTGCGCTCGGAGCGATGCGGCGACGCGGGCGACCGCATCTACGACGTCAACGTGACGTGCACCGACGGCGGGTCCGAGACGACGCAGCAAACGGTGGATGTGTTCGTGACAGTCGCGCACAGCCAGGGGCACAAGCACTAGCCGTCTCGTCGAAAGTCTGGTCGTTACAAATGGCTGCGTCTAAGAAAGGCGCGGCCGTTTCCGTTTTCAGGACGGCGATTTGCGGGCATAGCGTGGTCTCGGGTCGCCGCCCTCGGTCATGGCCCTCCGCCAGTAGCCCCACGGAAAATGCGCGAGCTCGAGCTTGATGCCGTCGGGATCGGCGAAGAACACCGCATAGTAGTTCGGACCGTATTGCGGATACTCGGCAGGCGCGTCCAGCACGGCGATCTCTTCGTGCACGAGAAAGCGGTGAAACTCATCGACGTCGGCTCGGGCGTGCGCACGCAGCGCCAGATGGTGCAGGCCGACGCGATAACGGTCGAACTCGGCAATGCGATTCGCCGGCGGCGCGGGCCGGATCGCGATAGTCAGGTGCGCGTTGCCCCAGCGCACGTCGGTGTCGCCCTCGGGCGTTTCGAGCTTTCGAAATCCGAGCTCGCTTAGCACCTTGTCGTAGAAGGCGGCTGAACGCGCGACGTCGTTGACGGTCAGGTCGATGTGCTCGACGCCGAATACTTCGAGCGCCATGGCCGGGTACTCCTTTACTTCGATTCGCGAGCGAGAAAATCGCGCGCACGGTACAACGCCGCGATCGACTTCGCGTCGACGATCTCGCCGCGCTCGATCATCGCGAAGGTCTCGTCGAACGGCACCCTCTCCACTCGAATAACTTCGTCGTGATCGAGCGTTCCCACGCCCTCTGATAGCTCGCGCGCCAGGAAGAGCTCGATTCGCTCGTCACAGATGCTCGGAATCGTGATGATGCCGCCCAGGTGATCCCATCGCGATGCCGCGACGCCGGCCTCTTCGCCAAGTTCGCGCCGCGCACAATCCAGCGGCTGCTCGCCCTCGTGTCGGGTCCCCGCCGGCACTTCCCACATCCAGCCGCCGATTGCGTGACGGTACTGGCGAAGCATCGCGACGTTGTTCGACGCGTCGAGCGGGACGATCGCGCTGGCGCCGGGATGCCGGATGACGGCGAGCTCGACCTGCACGCCACCGGGCAGCAACGCGGTCTCGACACCGACGTCGACTACACCCAACTTCAGTACCGGACGGCGATTCGATGACATAGCGAGACAACATTGTTCGAGCGGCGGCGCTCACGCAAGCGTCCGCGTCGGCAATTGCGGGCGGCTCAGCAACGCGGGAATATGCGGGTGTGCGGCCGCGCGCGCCGCGATCGCCGATGAACCGAGTCCGAATTCCAATTTACTTCGACTACGCGTCGACGCTTTGCTACATCGCGTGGCGAATCGTCAGCGAGCTCGAAGCGGAGCTCGGCTTCGAGGCGCTGTGGAAGGGCGTGCCAATCGCCTTGCGCGACCATCGCGCCAGAGCGGGACGCGA
>DASQHV010000329.1:0-3172 GCA_035631915.1 Candidatus Acidiferrales bacterium
AGGCGTGATGCGCCTGCACGGCGTCAACACCGTGAAAAGCCGCGACGGCAACCTGGTCGTCATGTCGCGCCACGGCGAGGTCGTTATCGCCGCCGAGGTCAAGGGCGAGGACGGCCGTATCCGTGAGCGCGAACGCGAGCGTTATCCGCTGGTGTACGGCGCCAAGGTGCTCAAGAAGGAAGGCGACCACGTCAAGGCCGGCGAGCTTATCGCCGAGTGGGATCCGTACACGACGCCGATCGTCACCGAGGTCGGCGGCACCGTCAAGTACGGCGACATCATCGAAGGCAAGACGATGGAAGAGAGGGTCGATGAGCGCACCGGCGCGCGCTCCAACGTGATCGTCGAGTTCAAGGATCTCGACGTGCGGCCGCGCCTGTCGATCAAGGACGCGACGAACAAGACCGCCAAGCTGCCCAATTCGAACAACGTCGCGCGCTATTTCATCCCGGTCGGCGCGTACCTCAACGTGCCCGAAGGCACCGCGGTCGAGCCGGGCGACGTGATCGCGAAGATTCCGCGCGAGACGACCAAGACCAAGGACATCACCGGCGGTCTGCCGCGCGTCGCGGAATTGTTCGAAGCGCGCAAGCCCAAGGAGTTCGCCGTCATCTCGGAAATCGACGGCCAGGTCTCGTTCGGCAAGGACACCAAGGGCAAGCGCAAGCTGGTGGTCACGCCGGAAGTCGGCGAGCCGCGCGAATACCTGATCCCCAAGGGCAAGCATATCGGCGTGCACGAGGGCGACCTGATCAAGGCCGGCGAGCCGCTGATGGAAGGCTCGTCGAATCCGCACGACATCCTGACCATCCTGGGCGAGAAGGCGCTGGCGAAATACCTGGTCGACGAAATCCAGGAGATTTACCGGCTGCAGGGCGTGCGCATCAACGACAAGCATATCGAAGTGATCGTGCGCCAGATGCTGCGCCGGGTGCGAATCAAGGAAGTCGGCGATACGCCGTTCTTGGTCGGCGACCAGGTCGAGAAATGGCGCTTCGACGAGGAGAACGGCCGCGTGCTGACGCGCGGCGGAGAGCCGGCGATCGCGGAGCCGCTGCTGCTGGGCATCACCAAGGCGTCGCTCTCGACCGAGAGCTTCATCTCGGCGGCGTCGTTCCAGGAAACCACGCGCGTGCTGACCGAGTCGGCGATCAACGGCAAGATCGATCGGCTGGTCGGGCTCAAGGAAAACGTGATCATGGGGCGGCTGATCCCTGCCGGCACCGGGATGGGCTCGTACAACGCGATGGTGGTGAAGGTGGAGGGCGCGGCGGCTGAGGAAGATGCCGAAAAACCGGAGCTGGCGCCGGCTTCCGCAGCGGGCGGAGATTGACACGCACGGCAGCCTCCCGATAATAATAGTGTTTCCCCCAAGGGCAGGTCATGCCCTTGGGGGGTTTGTTTGAACACCCGCGTCCCCTTCCTCGGCAACCCGGCGAATCGGACGGCGCGATGCTTATGCGCCGAGCGGTTTTTTGGCTGAACACCGTGGAATGGGTGCGCGTTTTGGAGCGCAGAGAGAACGAGATTTAGAACGTGCCGACGATAAACCAGTTGATCCGACAGGCGCGCGAAAAGAAGCGCTTCAAGGTGAAGGCGCGCGCGCTCGAGGGCTCGCCCCAGAAGCGCGGCGTATGCACCCAGGTGAAGACCACGACGCCCAAGAAGCCCAACTCGGCGCTGCGCAAGGTGGCGCGCGTGCGGCTCTCCAACGGGATCGAGGTCAACACCTATATCCCGGGTGTCGGACACAACCTGCAGGAGCATTCGGTGGTGCTGATTCGCGGCGGCCGCGTGCGCGACCTGCCCGGCGTCCGCTATCACGTTATCCGCGGAACCCTTGACTCGATTGGCGTGCAGGAACGGCGCAAGGGCCGCTCCAAGTACGGATCGAAGAAACCGAAGTAGATTCAAGCCGAGATTTTATGTCGCGCAAAGGACAAATTCGCGTCCGCGAAATTCCCCCGGACCCCAAGTATCACGACCGCACCGTGGCCAAGTTCATGAACGTCGTGATGGAGCGGGGCAAGAAGTCGCTGGCCGAGCAGATTTTCTATCACGCGCTCGATCTCGTGGCGGCGCGCTCCAAGGAAGACGGGTTGGTCGTTTTCAAGCGCGCGCTCGACAACGTGCGGCCCGCGGTCGAAGTCCGCTCGCGGCGCGTCGGCGGCGCGAACTACCAGGTGCCGTCCGAAGTGCGGCCGGTCCGGCGCAACTCGCTGGCGATGCGCTGGCTGGTAACGGCGGCGCGCGCGCGCGGCGAGAAGTCGATGGAAGAGCGGCTGGCGGCTGAGATCCTGGACGCCGCGGCCAACCGGGGTGGCGGGGTCAAGAAGCGCGAAGACACGCACCGAATGGCGGATGCCAACAAGGCGTTCGCCCACTACCGCTGGTAATCCTGAGTTTTTTTAATGGCTCGTCAAACACCAATAGAACGGGTGCGCAACATCGGCATCATGGCGCACATCGATGCCGGCAAGACCACCACCACCGAGCGGGTGCTCTTCTACACCGGCATCAACTACAAGATCGGCGAGGTGCACGAAGGCACTGCGACGATGGACTGGATGGTGCAGGAGCAGGAACGCGGTATCACGATCACGTCGGCGGCGACCACCTGTTTCTGGCGCGACCATCGGATCAACATCATCGACACGCCGGGCCACGTCGATTTCACGATCGAGGTCGAGCGCTCGCTGCGCGTGCTGGACGGCGCGGTGGCGGTGTTCTGCGCGGTCGGCGGCGTGGAGCCGCAGTCGGAAACCGTGTGGCGCCAGGCGGACAAGTACCGCGTGCCGCGGGTTGCGTTTATCAACAAGATGGACCGCGTCGGCGCGGAGTTCGAGCGCGTCGTGCAGGAGATGCGCGAAAAGCTGAAGGCGACGCCGCTGCTGCTGCATCTGCCGATCGGCGCCGAGGACAAGTTCACCGGCATCGTCGACCTGGTCGAGCAGAAGGCGCTGATTTGGGACGAAGACCGGCTCGGCGCGAACTACCGGGTCGAAGAAATTCCGGCCGCCATGAAAGAGCAAGTCGCCGGTTACCGCGACAAGCTGATCGAGACGCTCGCCGACCACGACGAGCACATCATGGAGCTCTACCTCGAAGGCAAGGTGCCCGACGCCGACAAGATCCGCGCGGCGATTCGCGCGGCGACCCTGAAGATCGCGCT
>DASQHV010000330.1:0-2523 GCA_035631915.1 Candidatus Acidiferrales bacterium
CTGCGGCCCGCCGCCGAAATGTAGTCGGTCTCCAGCGACATCTGCGCTTCGAGCGTGTTGGTGAAGCTCTCGACCAGCAGGCGCTTGACGCCGCCGAATGCCGCCGTCGCGCCGGCGGCGAGCTGCGTCGCGAACTTGGAAGCTTCGCTCAGCAGGTCGGCGTCGGGCACCACACGATAGACGAGTCCCAATTCGCAGGCTTCGCGTGCGGAGAGCACGCGGTTGGTGATCGCGAGCTCCAGCGTGCGGCGGTAGCCGATTATTCGCGGCAGAAAGTAGGTCGATGAGCCGTCGGGCGTGAGTCCGGCGCGCGTGTAGGCCATCGTGAATTTTGCGGACTCCGCGGCGATTGGAAAATCGCACGCGCAGGCGAAGCTGAGTCCGCCGCCCGCGGCGCTGCCATGCACGGCGGCGACGACCGGCGCGTTCATCCGCGTGAAGTGCGCGATCGCCTGATGCAGATGCAGCGTCACCTGCTCCAGGAAACTTGGCAACTCGCCCTCGGGCTGCGCGGCAAATGCTTTGAGGTCGCCGCCGGCGCAGAACATCTTGCCGTTGCCGGCGAGCAGCACTGCGCGAACGTCGGCGTCGGCGGCGCATCGCCGCGCCGCGTGCCGCAACTCCGACGCCATCTCGATATTGATTCCGTTGGCGGCCTCGGGCCGGTTGAGCGTGATATGCGCAACGTGTTCGCGGACGTCGAATAGAATCGTCGAGTAGTTGGCCATTTGCATCTCCATTCGCTGGTGGTGGGACAAGGAATTTATTCCGCATCGCGCGCGGCGAGTCGATACTTCCGGCGAACTGTTCGAACAGCCGCGTTTTTGATCGACTGCGTTTGCGCTCGCGAGCGCGGCGGGCGCAAAATCGCGGAATCGAGAGGCAACTACGATGGCGGAAAATCGCAAGCGCAAATTCTGGGGCTGGGGCTTCGAGGATCAAGGTCCGACGCCCGAGCAGCAGCGCCACATGGCCGAGCGAATGTCCAAGCGCTTCGATTTGGGGCCGCTTGAGATCGCGCCGGCGCCGAAGGAGAGCGAGCTCAACTTGCGCGCGCCGCGGGTGAAGCCGCCCGCGGACCTCGAGGCGATTTGCTCGACCACCACGCACGAGCGCGCGAATCACAGTTACGGCAAGGACTTTCGCGATATCGTGCGCGCGTACCGCCGCGAGTATCCCAATCCGTTCGACGTGGTCGCATTTCCCCGCACCGAGGCCGAGTTGATTCGCGTGCTGGAGTGGTGCGACGGCGCCAATCTTGCCGCGGTGCCGTACGGCGGCGGTTCGAGCGTGGTCGGAGGACTCGAGCCGCCGGCCGGCGATCGCAACGCCGGCGCGGTCTCGATCGATCTGATGAATTTGAACAGGGTGCTCGAGGTCGACAAGCTGTCGCGCGCGGCGCGGATTCAGGCGGGCGTGTATGGCCCGGCGCTGGACGAGCAGTTGAAGCCGCACGGCTACACGATTCGGCACTTTCCGCAGTCGTTCGAATTTTCCACGCTCGGCGGATGGATCGCGACGCGCTCCGGCGGGCACTTCGCGACGCTGTACACGCATATCGACGACTTCGTCGAGTCGCTGCGCGTCGTCACGCCGACCGGCGTCGTCGAGTCGCGGCGCCTGCCCGGTTCCGGCGCGGGCCCAAGTCCCGACCGCATGTTTATCGGGTCGGAGGGGATTTTAGGGATAATCACCGAGGCGTGGATGCGTCTGCAGGACCGGCCCACGTTTCGCGCGGGCGCGTCGGTGCCGTTTCCGAGCATGCTCAAGGCTGCCGACGCGGTCCGCCAGATTTCGCAGGCGGGAATCTATCCCGCCAATTGCCGCGTGCTCGACGAAGGCGAGGCATTCAACTCCGGTGCGGGCAACGGCAAGGAAGCGGTGCTGGTGCTGGCGTTCGAGTCCGCCGACCATCCGCTGGAGCCGTGGATGAAGCGGGCGCTGGAGTGCTGCGCCGATCATGGCGGCAAAATTCCCGCCGAGGGCGCCAAGACCCGCACCGACAAGGAGGCGACGCACGAGGGCTCGGCGGGCGCGTGGCGCAACGCGTTTCTGAATGCGCCGTACCTGATGGACACCGTGGCCGCGATGGGGATGGTGAGCAACACGTTCGAGACTTCGATCACGTGGGAGCGTTTCCCGGAATTTCATCGCCAGATGATCGAATGCGCGCGCGACGCGATCGCCCGCGTGTGCGGCAAGGGTTCGGTGACGTGCCGCTTCACCCACGTCTATCCCGACGGTCCGGCGCCGTACTACACGGTGCTGGCGCCGGGCAAGCGCGGCTCGCAAATCGAGCAATGGGACGAAATCAAGTCAGCGGTTTCGGATCGGCTGATTCAGCTCGGCGGCACGATCACGCATCATCACGCCGTCGGCCGGTACCATCGCCCGTGGTACGACCGCCAGCGTCCCGACGGCTTTGCGATGGCTCTGAGAGCGGCCAAGCGCGCGCTCGACCCGCGTGGAATCCTGAACGCGGGCGTGTTGATCGATCCGTAATGTGACGAGTCAGTCGTCGAG
>DASQHV010000331.1:0-7052 GCA_035631915.1 Candidatus Acidiferrales bacterium
TCCCTGAAGTTTTGTTGTCGATCTCCTTCTTCTAAACGGTGAGGGCATGGATTGCTTTCCCCGTTGGCATTATAGGGCTAAGCGCTACGTACGAATACCCCTGCCCCTGCAGGGTTTGAGTAGTTTCCCGCATAGGATATAGCTCAGATTGAACGCGACGCCCGCGCTCAGCCCCCGCCCTTGCCTCCGCCCTCGCCCGGCTTGATCACCGTGTACAACGACGCTCTCTGCCGCTGCACCAGCAGGAGCGCCGGCTTCTTATTTGCCCTTGGCCCTCGCTAGCAGCGCGTGCAGTTCGCGGTTCACTCCATCCATCGTCGCGATCAAACGGTCGAGCGCGCCATCCAGCGTCGCTTTGTCCAAGCCCTTGCCGTTCGACGCGACCGCTCGATTCAGGGCTTCCATCGCCTTGCGACTTTTCTGAACGCGTTCCATGAGTCCTGCGGACGCCCGCGCTCAGCCCGCCGCCTTGCCCTCACCCGGCTTGGTTACCGTGTACAACGACGCTCCCTGCCGCTGCACCAGCAGCAGCGCCGGCTTCTTGTTCGACTTCGCCTCCTTCGCCTTCTTCACGAAGTCGTCCACCGACCCGATCTTGTCGTGATTGATCTCCATCACCACGTCGCCCGCCTGCAACCCCGCCTCGGCCGCCGGGCTGTCCGGCGCCACGCGCCGAATCACGATCCCCTTGCTCGACTCGAGATGAAACTGCTGCGCGATCTCCGGCGTGATGTCCCCGACCTGCATCCCCCAGTTGCCGCCCGGCTCCTCGGCCTTCGCCGACGCCACCTGCGGTTCCTTGCGCTCGCCGATCGACACCTGGATCGTCATCTTCTTGCCGTTGCGCACCACCTCGACCGGCACCTTCGAGTTGATCGGCGTCTGCGCCACCAGCGCCGGCAGCTCATGCTCGTCGTTCACCGGATGCCCGTTGAATGACAGCACGATATCGCCGCGCTCGATTCCCGCCTTGCCCGCCGGCCCCTCTTTGTCCGCACTCGCCACCAGCGCGCCCTCGGGCTTCGGCAGCCCGAACGATTGCGCCAGGTCCGGCGTAACTTCCTGGATCTCCACGCCCAGCCATCCGCGGACCACGCGCCCGTGCGCCTTGAGCTGGTCCATGATGTTCTTGGCCATGTCGATCGGAATCGCGAAACCGATTCCGTTGTTGGCGCCGGTGCGGCTGTAGATCGCCGTGTTGATTCCGATCACCTGCCCGTTGGTGTTGATCAGCGGCCCGCCCGAGTTGCCGGGATTTATCGACGCGTCGGTCTGGATAAAATCGTCGTAGTCGCCCGCGCCGATATTGCGCCCCTTCGCGCTCACGATTCCCGCCGTCACCGTCATGCCGACGTTGAACGGATTGCCGATCGCGATCACCCAATCTCCTACTTCAGTCGAGTTCGAGTCGCCGAGCTGCGCCACCGGCAGCGCGTCCTTGGTGTCGATCTTGATCAGCCCGAGGTCGGTCTTGGCGTCCTTGCCGATCACCTTGGCCGTGAACTCGCGCTTGTCCGACAGCGTCACGTGAATCTCTTCGGCGTTTCCGACCACGTGATTGTTGGTCAGGATGTATCCGTCCTGCGACACGATCACGCCCGAGCCGAGTCCCTTCTGCTTGAACTGATGCGGATTGCCCTGGCCGAAGTAGCGCCGCAGTTGATCGAAGGGATCGCCCTGCCCCGGAGGAGCGGCGCCGCCGCCCCCATCGTCGCCGCCGCCTTCATCCTCGCCGGCGCCCGGACCGCCCCGTCCCATCCCGAATGGCGACGCCGACACTTTCACGTCCTGCACGACGTTCACGCTCACCACCGCCGGGATCATGCGCTTGACCAGCGGTGCGAACGACGTCACGACGCCGATCTTTTCGTTGGGCTCCGGCGCGTTGGGTGCGGCCGGCACCGGTTGCGCGACCTGCGCGGTCGACGCTACGGGCGCTGCGGGCGCGGCCGACGCCGCCTGTGCGGTGTTCGCGGCCGGCGCCTTCGAGGGGTCGGAGCCCGAACCCCAAAACGGAAATGCGCCTGCGCGTGCAAATGCGATTACAAGGCCGATGAAAACGCCGCCGGCTACGGCAGCGATCTTCCTAACCATGCATTCCTCCTGGGATGGAAATGAGCCTGATGCGTCATTGCGGTGGGCTTTCAGTCGCCCCGGACCCTTCAATTATCGGACGATAATCCTCGACCGAAATTCAGGCCGACGCACCGGGACACATCGTCCAGGCCACTACCGCCGATTCGATTCGGGTCGATTCAGCCAGTAAATCAAATCGCCACCGATAAGAAAACGGGCCCTTTTCCCGACGCTCCGCCGCGCCGCCCCGGCGCCCTAGCCCTTCTGCAGCGCCTTGATATCGTCGAGGAGAACTTTTTCGTGCCCTTGTGGATTTACTTTAAGGTAAACCTTGCGCAGCGTGCCCTTCGGATCGATCACGAAGCTCGAGCGGTTCCAGAACTTCATCCCCTGCCATTCCATCTGCCCGACTCCGAGCGCGTTCAGCAGCTCCGCCTTGGTGTCCGCCAGCAGGTCGATCGTGAACGCAAACTTGTTGCAGAAATTCTTGTGCGACGCGACGTCGTCCTGGCTCACGCCGACCACCTTGATCCCCGCCGCGTCGAAGTCGGCCTTGGTCGCCGTGAACGACTTCCCCTGGATCGTGCAGCCCGGCGTGTCATCCTTCGGATAGACGTAGAGCACCAGCCACTTGCCCGCAAAATCCCCTAGCGTGGTCGTCTTGCCGTCCTGGTTCTGTAACGAGAAATTCGGAAATGGCTTCCCTGTTTCGAGCATCGTCAATTGTCCCTTTGCGTCGCACGCGCGACGCGTTGCGATTTTCAGCGCATCCTATCACGCGGCGCGCGTCGAAAGTCACGCCATCGATCTTTTTCAAAACCTGAACGCGATCGGATTGATTGACGCCAGCAGCCACGCAAACCACACCGTCTCGGCCACCGCGATCATCGCCACGTTGCGCGACGCGCTGTACGCCGACGCCGCGAATATCTCCATCGCGATAAACGTGATCGCCAATATCGGCAGCACCAGCAGCAGCACGAACGGCAGCACGTTCAGCAGCGCGCCCGCCGCCGTCAGCGCAAGTATCAGCGCGCGCCCAATCGTCGCCACCACCGTCGAACGCGCCGTCGAGCCGCGCCGCACCAGCAGCTCGAAGCTCATCCAGAACGGCAGCGTCAGCGCCGCCGCCATCGCCAGCACCATCAGCCGCTCGGGCGTCAGCGCGTTGCGATGGAGCTGCGCGCTGGTCGCGATCTGGCACGCGTAAATCACCGCGAACGCAAACAGCGCCGCGAAGATCGTCGCACCGGCCCGCGCGCGCACCCGCTCCCATTCGCCCGCCTTCAGATAGACCAGCGTTCCGACGGTGAACAGGCTCGCCACCGCAAACCACGAAATTTGCCTGTCCGCCACCAGCACCGGCACGAACTCCGTCGGCGCGATCGTCGCGACGAATGGCATCGATACAATCAGCGCGACGCCGAGTATCGCGAGCCCAATCCATCCGCCCGGCCCTGTGCGCTCCGCGGGCCACTCCGCCGCCATCGAGCCTGTCCAGCGCCCCAGCGGTATCAGCAAAATCAAAAAGATAAGATTCGCCAGCCGCGCGACGTTCAGCCGCGGGTCCGACGTCTCGATCGCGCCCGTCCGCGGCCTGCCGAATGCGCCGTCGAGCCACTTCACGATCGTCGTCGCCGCATCCGCCGACCGCAGGATGTCCACGTGATTTGCGCCCGCGACCTGCACCGCCTCGACCGCCGTGCCGCCCGCAAAGTCGCCGTACTGCTTGCCCAGCTCGACGTGCTCGACGCCCGCCAGATGCGCCGCCAGCGCCTTCGACGTCTCCCGAATCGCGTCCGCCGGATCGTTCTCCGCAAAAATGAACAGCGCGTTCTTCGGCCGCACAGGCCCCAGCGTCCAGCCGCCGGAAATCATCACCGCGCCCTTCAAGTCCGGATCGTGCGTCGCGAAATCCAGCGCCGCGCCCGAGCCCATCGAATGCCCGATCACCGCGATTTGCGATCCGTTCACCAGCCGATTTTCGCGCAGGTAATCCGCCGCCGCCTTGACGTCCGCACGCAACGCCGTATCGGCGCCGCCGTCGAACGGATTGCGGTTCGCGCCATGCCCGCGAAAGTCGATCGCCAGCACCGCGTAGCCGTTCTCCGCGATTCGCCGCGCGAGCGTGCTCATGATCACGCGGTCGCCGGAAAATCCGTGCAGCAACACCACCGCGGGCGGCCGCTTTTCCTGCGGCGCCGGAAACTGCGTGTAGAATGGATAGCCCGGCCCGGGCAGATACATCGTCGCCGGGATGTCCCCCGGCAGCGTCAGGTCCGTATGCGCCGGACCGCCGTTTTCCAGCCTCGCCAGCCGCGCGATCAGGATCACGAACGCGACGACGCCTGCGATTGTCAGTCCACGCGCAATTTTCATCGATGCCTCATCGCTTCATCATCGCGTCCATCCGGCGCTGCATCTCCGCCGGCGCCACGTCTTGAGCTCAACCGCCATCATCAGAACCTTCTCTCGCTTGATTCGAGTCTGCGATCGACGTCCGCAGTCTAATGACGTCGCACCTGCGCGAGCGGCGTGCCGACCCACCATACGTGTCCGTACGGATCCTCGATTCCGCCACATCGATCGCCCCACTCGCGATCTTCCACCGTCTGCACGATCTTCGCTCCCCGCGCGACCGCGCGTCCCACCACGGCGTCGGCGTCATCGACGTAGACATATAGATGTACCGGCGAGCCGCCATACGAGCGCGGCGTGCGCGACAACTTTTGGGTGTCGCGTTCACGCACGTCGCGCGAAGTCGGATCGGAAAGCATCACGCGCGTGTCGCCGATCTGCAGTTGCGCGTGACTCACCACCCCGCCCGGCTCCTCCTCCAGCATCAGCACCGCCGCGCCGAACACCTCTTTGTAAAACTCGACCGCGCGCGCCGCCCCCTCGACGTACAGGAACGGCATGATTCCCCGCCGCAACTGTTCTGCCGCCGGCTCCGCGCCGACTTCGGCAGTTTTCTCCGCAGCGCCGGCATCCGCACGCGGATCGTCGGCGAACGAAAATTCGCCGTGCTCTATTGGCGTCCCGTACAGCATCGACACCGAACTCGGCGCGAGCTGGCGATGCCACAATCCCTGCGGACACACGAACGCCGAGCCCGCGCTAAGCGTCCGCTTCACCGGTCCTTCGTCGCTGAGCACCGTCACTTCCACCTCGCCGTCCAGCGCGTACAACAGCTCGTCGCCCTCCGGATGCCGCTCCCAGGGCGTCAGCCCCGAATAGCTCATCACGCCGAACGTGAGCTTGCCGATTTTCGCGATCTGCCGCACCGCCGCGTCGGCTTCCTCGCCGGTCGTCGCGGCCGTGATATTCAGATGCGGCACTTCCTTCAGCGCTGCGCGCAGATCGTGCGCCTGCAGTCGCGGCCCGCCCGTGCTACGCGAACGTCCGCGCGCCTCCGACGGCCGCTTGCGCTCGCCCTTCGGCCGCGGATCTTTCGCGTCCGACGCTTCCGTAGTTTCGCCCGGCGTCAGGTAAATCGCCGCCACCGACGGACGTGGAATCAGCTTGTGCCACAACCCCTGCGGACACACGAACATCGATCCCGCGCGCACCGACGACCTCACTTCGCCGCGCTCCGTCAGCGTTACCACGTCGGTCGCGCCCGCGGTGACGTAGATCAGCTCGTCGCCACCTGTATGCCGTTCCCAGTGCGACGGCCTCGACCCGCGCGACACGATCAGCGTCGCGTTGTTCACCGGCGCGAGGAACTTCATCGACATTTCGGGCAGGTCGCTCATCGCCGCGCCGATATCGTGCACCGCAAACGGCGGCTCCTCCTCCATCTCCTTAAAGCGCGCGACAATATCCTCTTCGGTGAACAGCGGCTTTCCGCCCACCGGCTTCTCGGCGGCCCGCGCCGGCGCTTCCGTCGCGCCGGAAAAAAGGTCAGCCCGCAGCCGCGCCTTGAAATCGCCGCGCGGCAAATCGCGCAACTCGCCCGCGATTCGAAGGATTCCCTCGATCCGCGCGTCGACTTGCGGCAGCGGCTTGTCAGGCTTGGTCATCGCCGCCTCCACCGCGTCGTCGAGCTTTTCGATTAAGCTGCCCTTAGCCATTCGTGCCACCTAACCGCGCCCGCAAATTCTGCAGGCCGCGGAACTGAAGCTGCTTGATACTCCCTTCGCTGCGCCCGAGCGCCGTCGCGATCTCGCGGATACTCTTCTGCTCGGCGAAGCGCATCACGACCACGCGATGCTGCTCGATTGGCAGTCCTTCGACCAGCTTGAACAAGCGCGCGCGCCGCTCGATTTCATCGTATGGATCCGGATCGATTCCGCCGTGCGCGCTGCCGCTTCGATCGGGCAAGTCGTCCACCGCGATATCGGCGATCGCGCGCCGCTGCGACGATTTCGAGCGGTCGGCGATCGCATTCGCCGCAATTCGAAATAGCCACGCCGCAAACGGCACGCCGCGCCACTCGAAACGCTCCAACCCCGCCAGCGCGCTGTGAAACACATCAGAGGTCAGGTCCTGCGCCGCGTCGCGATCGCGGACCCGCCGCACGATATACGCATACACGCGCTCGAAATGCTTTTCGTAGAGCTCCGCGAACCGCGCGCGATCGCGCTGCGCCGCCTCGACCAGCAAGCGCTCTCCCGCCAGGTCGTCCGCGCGCCCCTCCGCCCGTACGCCCGCCGCACCCTTCGCGCCGGCCGCAGCCGTCCCGCCAGCCGCGCCCGGCCTCCGCGGCGCCCGCCTGCCAGCGCTCTTCAATGCCGCATCTCCGGACACATCCGCACCTAACTACCTAAACCCCCGCCCCGACAAAAGGTTACGCCGACTCGAAGCGGAATGACGTATGCGGGGCTCGCGCCCCAGGGGCCAGCCCCTGCACCCAAGGGAGGAAGGAAATCGGATGCGGCCGCAGCGGCCTCTTAGAAGTTAAGGGGCGAGGAAATAGCGCGCCGAGATTCTTCGACTACGGCAGCCTTCGCTCAGAATGACACGAACGTGAGGCG
>DASQHV010000332.1:0-10573 GCA_035631915.1 Candidatus Acidiferrales bacterium
AACCGCTGCGCGCGTTCGGACCGCCTTTGGCGGATTCAATCAAGGCGGTCCCTTTCCTCGAGGCGGTGACCGAAGAGGAACCGGCGCCATTCCCCAATTGCGCAAAGGACGGTTTCTTCCCGCCGATGAGCAACGACGCGATCGGTGCGATTTGCGCTCATCTGGAGAAGGCGCCCCCGCTCTTTCAAATGGGCATCTTCGACATGCACGGGGCGGCCTGCGCCGGCGACCACGCATTCCCGCTGCGGCGTCCCGCGCTGGACGCGTGGACGTGGGGCTTCTGGCGCTCCGACGCGGAACGCGATCGAACCGTGGCGTGGGTAGATGCGCTTTGGGCGGGGATCGGAAAGTTCACCGATCGCGCATACGTCAACGGGCTCGAGGCGGACGAGGGAGAGCGTCGCATCAGAGCCGCGTATGGGGCGAACTACGACCGCCTTTCCGCGATCAAGCGCAGATACGACCCGACCAACTTTTTCCACATGAACCAGAACATCAAACCTGCGGCGTGAGTGGTCGCGAGCGAATCAGGCGGGCGCGAAAACTCGATCGAGAAGGAAAAATGCGATGGCCAGTTCAAATCCAGTCGCGCTCGTGACGGGCGTGGGTCCCGGAACCGGCGCCGCGATCGCGCGCCGGTTCTCGCGCGGCGGCTATGCGGTCGCGATGCTGGCGCGGAGTCGCAATCGGCTCGACGACCTGGCGCGCGAGATCCCCAACGCTCGCGCATATCCATGCGACGTCACCGATGAAGCCGCGCTCGATGCGACGCTTGCCGCAGTTCGCGCAGATTTAGGCGCGCCCAAGGTGCTGATTCACAACGCGGTGGGCGGCGCGTTCGGCAACTTCATGGAAATCGAGCCGGACGTGCTCAACCGCAACTTCCAGGTCAACACGATGGCGTTGCTATATCTCGCGCGGCGGCTCGCGCCGGCGATGGTCGCGGCGAAGGAAGGCGCGATCATCGCCAGCGGCAACACGTCGGCGCTGAGGGGCAAACCGGCGTTCGCCGGGTTCGCACCGACCAAGGCGGCGCAGCGGATCTTGGCGGAGTCGATCGCGCGCGAACTGGGGCCGAAGGGCGTGCACGTCGCATACGTGCTGATTGACGCAGTGATCGACTTGGAATGGACGCGCAAGCGTTTCGCCGGCAAGCCGGACGACTTCTTTATCACGCCCGCGGCGATCGCCGACGAGATCTGGCACGTCGCGCACCAGGAGCGTAGCGCGTGGTCGTTCAACGTGGAGGTCCGCCCCTTCGCCGAACCGTGGTAGATGGGCGGTTCACCAGCACCCGCGCTGACCGTTTCATTCCGGACCCGATTTCGCCGCAATCATGGCGAGCCTTTTTCTCGAGTGTGATACTTCTGACTCAAGGTGCGAGGCTATCATGCGCTGGTCGTCATTCTGCTCCAGGTTAATTCTTGGGACCCTTGTTCTGAGCTCCGCGGCGTTGGCGCAGGATGGCCAACCACAGCCGCTGACCTCGGACGATGTCGCTGTGGCGACGAAGCTCGCGCAGGACGCCGTTCCAGAGATTCGGCTTCCTATCGCATCTCGGCCTGGCTCTTCAGTCTTCGCCTCTCAACCTCCGTCACTCAAGAGCGTTTTTCCTGCGGCAGCGGTGAAGACTTCAGACCCGGAAGTGACTGTTATGGGTGCGCCCGGTCTGGTCGAGATCGGCGCTCCGCGCCGTGCAGTCGTAACACAGTTCGACTATGTGACGGGATTGCTGGTGACCGTGACGGTGGACCTGGCGGCAAAAAAAGTGCTCGCCGTGAAGGTGGCCAGAGACAGACCGGCTCCCCTTAGCGCTGCCGAACTCAGCCATGCCCTGGATTTAGCCATCGCCAACAATTCGGATCTCAAGCGCCTCGCCACACAATTCGGTCGCGACAAGCTTGGGGTTGAGATCATGATGCCGGTCGATAGCCGCAAAACCAGTCCGCGCTATGGGCATCGATTGGTGCTGCTGTGGGTGGAAACTCCGCAACCGTCGGACCGCGCAATGGTTGATCTGACGACTGACCAAGTGAGTTCAGGCGACTAGTCAAATCAAATTGTCCGGGAGAGGTGTCATGATCGGTTCGGCTACGCTGTCAAAACTATTGGGATTGATCGTCGCGATTCTACTCGTCGCTGGTTTGAGCCGGCCGGCTCACGCAGTAGTCATTACACAGTATTTTCCCGCAGCTCCCGAAGGGCAACCTAGGCCACAAGCGCAGTCAGGCTGGCGCATCAGCTATGACATCCTTCCGCCGGGAACTCATGGCTATGGGCGGTCGGCGGTATTCCAGTTCACGTCGATAGAATTCATGCGTGGATATTTGCCCAACGGCGAGCCGGATTGGATCAAGGTCCTTAACAATCTGGCAATGGTAGAGATCTATGTGCCCTACAACGATGGGACTTTCGTGCTCGATATGCATGGCCGCAGTCACTATGGCGTCCCGGTGTTGGAACCAAATCCATTCGTCAGGGCGCGGCCCGATTTCCTGCCCCCCTATGGCATCATTTCCGGCAAGATCGAGCCGGACGGCTATGTCCTAGGTGAGGTCGTCGACGACGGCCTGCGCTTTATGGATAACCGTCAAGGAGACACTGTCCGTCGCGGGCAGATGCTTTGGTTGTGGACGACGCTCAAAGCCGCCAACTATCGCTACGTGCTGAAGTACGGCTTCAGCGACGACGGCACCATCAGTGTTCGCGCTGGCGGAACTGCGGAAAATCTCTACGACGAAAGGGAACGTCCCAGGAACAAGGTGGTGCATCTACATATCGTGGCGTGGCGAATGGAATTCGACTTGGGCGCCGCCGACATGAACATGATCAACATAGTTGAGCGCCATCCGGATTTGTCGGATGGCGGCGCGACTTTCAGCGTCCGTCCGTTCAACAATGGTCTGGAAGGCGGCGAAAAATGGAACCCGGAAGCGTTCACGATGCTCGAAGTCATGAACGAAAGTACTTTGAACCGGCACGTTCCGCCACGTCATGTCGGTTACGGGTTGATGCCGACGCGGACCGGTTCGGCGCGCACAACTGAGCCGTATACAAACTTTGATTTCTGGGTGACGCGGCGCACTCCGACTGATCCGAAGCGGCGCGCGCTGGTGCCGGAGTTGAAGTTCATCGACCTGCCGGAAAATACCGCCGCACCCGAGCCGATCGCGCACAAGCGAGACGTGGTGTGGTACAGCTCCGCGGTCAATCACATGCCGCGAACTGAGGATTTCGGGCCGCACGGATACCATCGCAGAGAAGGAGTCGCGATAGCTATGTGGACCGGGTTCGACTTGATCCCGCGCGATCTATGGGACAAGACACCCCTGCTGCAACGTGAGGCGCCGCCGCCTTGAACTAGTGCCGGGGGCGGGATTCGAACCCGCACGGAGCTTTCGCTCCAGAGGATTTTAAGTCCTCTGCGTCTGCCCTTTCGCCACCCCGGCGCAAGCGTCGCGACCTAATCGTTAAATCATAAAGACTCTGGCGCGCGAAGATAGCGCCGGCAGCCGTCGGCGAGGTCGCGATCGTTTGCGCCTCCGTCGGCGGTGGGCGACGGTCTCAGCGTGGCGCGCGAGAGATTGTTCATTCTGTCGCGGACGCCCGCACGATATCATTCGAATGGCGTTCGCGATGCGGCACTCGGCCCGCACGCGCGGGTGAGAACGTCACGTCGAATGAACCGTCGCGAGTACCGTTCACACCGGGCGAAATTGGCGCTGGCGCTGTTAGCGACGCTCGCGGCGCCGACGTGCTCGATGTACCAGCGCTATGAAGCGTCGCGCCCGAACAATATCCGGCACACCGAGGCGACGCTTTCCGAAGCGGGCTTCGCCGTCGTCAGAATCGACACTGCCGACCAGGCCGGGCTCGCATCGACCCTGCCACCGCACGAACTGCGGAAATACGAAGTCGAGTCGGGTACCGTTTACTGGTACTACGACCCCGACTTGTGCGCCTGCGTGTACGAGGGACACCAGGAAGCGTACGATCGCTACGAGATGATCGTGCTGCAGCAAAAGGACACCGCGCAATACGTCGAGGAATCCCGGGCGCAGGAAGTGGCGTCGTTGAACGCGCTGAACGCGGGGATGTTTCCGCCGCCGTCGCTACTGTGGTTTGGCGCGGTAGGACTCGGCGGCGGTCTCTCCGACGGTGGTCATCACGGCGGCGGAGGTGGAGGTGGCCATCACGGCGGCGGCGGCTGGGGACATCATGGCGGGGGCAGTCACGGTCATCGCTAGCTTCGAGTTGGGGACAAGACTGAGGATCGGGGATAGAGAACGGCTGCCGCGATACTTACAATCCGTCTCGATGGCAGCGGAATTGCTTCTTGATCGTCGGGCACGAGTACCTCGCACCGTCGCGAGCGCCAAGGCCCGTTGATGCCCGCCTACGCCATAACGATCTTCATCGGCGCGTTCCTACTGTTCCAAGTTGAGCCGCTTCTAGCGCGCTACATCCTGCCCTGGTTCGGCGGCACGCCGGCGGTGTGGATCACGTGCATGCTCTTTTTCCAGATACTATTGGTCGGCGGTTATGCGTATGCCCACGCGGTCGCGATGCGCTTTCGCGAGCGGCGGCAAATCGGCATTCATTTGGCGCTGGTCGCGGCCTGCCTCGCAATCATGGGCGCCCAGGCACTGGTTTGGACGTCGCCGATCACGCCCGGCGCCGGCTGGAAGCCGGCCAGTCCTGATTTCCCGATCACGCGAATCTTCCTGCTCCTCTTCGCGAGCATTGGACTGCCCTACTTCATTCTGTCCACGACCGGGCCGCTGATGCAGGCCTGGTTCGCGCGAGCGCACCGCGGCGAATCGCCGTATCGCCTGTACGCGCTGTCGAATCTGGGATCGCTGCTCGCCTTGGTGACCTATCCTTTTCTGGTGGAGCCGGCGCTGAGCCTTCGCGCGCAAGCAATCGTATGGTCGATGCTGTTCGTCGCGTTCGCCGCAGCCGTCGCGCTATGCGCCCGCGATTTGGTTCTCAACGCGCCGGCGCTTGCGACGCCGTCCGACGCCGCGCTCGAGGACGGTGGCGAACGCCCGCCGGCATCTTCGACGCGCTTGCTCTGGATAGCGCTGGCGGCGATGGCGTCATTGATGCTGCTCGCGACGACCAATCAAATTTGCCAGCAAGTCGCGGTGGTGCCGTTTCTGTGGGTGCTGCCGCTAGCGCTCTATCTGCTCACGTTCATCATCTGTTTCGACAACTCGCGCTGGTATAGCCGCCGAGTGTTCCATCCCGCGATGGCCGCGGCGATCTTCGCGAGCTCAGTCGTGCTGTGCAGTCCGCAACTTTCGATCGTTGTGCAGGTGGCGACTTACTGCGCGCTGCTGTTCACGGTCTGCATGGTTTGCCACGGCGAGCTTGCCATGATGAAGCCCGACGAGAGGCATCTCACTTCGTTCTATCTGATGATTGCGGTCGGCGGCGCGGTCGGCGGAATTTTCGCGGCGCTGATAGCACCCGCGATTTTCAACGGCTACTGGGAATTCAACCTCGCGATTTGGGCAAGCGCGGTGCTGATACTGGCCGTGGTGATGCGCGATCGCGACTCGTGGATTCATGAGCGCCACCCGGCGGTCGCGATTGCGGTTCTGGCCGCCGCCAGCCTGATTCCCGAAATGATCGGAGTCGCTTCATTTTCCGACATCGCACGCCGCGTCGGCGAACCGTCGCATCTGCTGCGCGGAGTCGTCGCCGTCGGCCTGATATCGGCGGTCGCGTTTCAACGCAGCTCGACTCTGGCGACGCGATGGCCGGGCGCAGTGATCCAGGCATGCGCGGCGGCGGCGCTGGTTGTCGTAACCGGAGTGCTGCTGGTCGAGGTCGGTGCGAATCTTACTCACAGCGTCGTTGCGACGCGCAACTTTTACGGCGCGCTCGCGGTCTATTCCGTCGACAGCAAGGACGTGGAAGGCCACTACTACATGCTGCGTCACGGGCAGACCGTTCACGGCGAGCAATATTCTGCGGCGGATAAGAGATACCACCCGACAACTTACTACGGCGCCGAAAGCGGAATCGGACTCGTGATGAGATTTCATCCGCGGCGCCGGTCGCGCGTCGCGAGCGATCAGACCTTGAAGGTCGGCGCGATCGGCCTCGGCGTCGGAACAATCGCGGCATACGGACAGTCCGGCGACTACTTCCGCTTTTATGAAATCAATCCGGCGGTTACCAGGATCGCCCTCTCGACCTACTTCAGTTACCTGCGCGATTCGCACGCCGAAATCGAAATTGTTCCCGGTGACGCGCGCCTCTCGATGGAACGCGAGATCTCCAGCGGAACGCCAAATTCATTCGATGTGCTGGTGGTCGACGCGTTCTCGGGCGACGCAATCCCGGTGCATCTGCTGACGCTTGAAGCCGCCGAAATTTACCTGCGCCAGCTGAAACCGGACGGCGTGCTGGCGATTCATATCAGCAATCGCTACCTGGACCTGCAACCGGTGGTCGCGCAGATCGCAGAGCGATTCAACCTGCGCGCCGGATTGGTCCGCGGAGCCGCAGGAGCGTTGGTCAAACCGAGCGAATGGATCCTGTTGGCGCGCAACGGAAGCGTGCTCGAACAGCCGGAAATTGCAGCGCACCTCGAGCCGCTGAAAGCCTCGCGAAAAGTCCGCGCCTGGACGGACGACTACAGCAATCTGTTTCAGATATTGAAGTAGCGGCCGGATTCCGAGCGTCGTCTGAAACCGACCAGCCCCCCGGCACGTCTTTTAGACTGGGGATATGCACGGGCTTGTCTTGCGCGCGGAACTGAAATTACATCGTAGGCAGACCGTTGTGACGATTCGCTGAGGTGATTCACCTGGCGTCAATATACCTACAATCGAGCAAGAGAAGAGTCGCGATTGCGATGCTCGCGGCGGCGGCCGTCTGGATTTCCGGCTGCGGGATCGCAGACGCGCCGATCAAGCACACGCCGAACGTGGTCGCGACGCCGCAACAGGGGCAGCTCGCAGTCAGCGTCGCGGCGGCGCCGACTATCGGCGAGGTAACGCCGGTGTACGTATCGATCGCGAACGGCACCGACGACACGCGTGCGATCATGCCGAGCCAGGTCTTCGCGCTGAATCAGGCGGGCGAGCGCGTCGCGCCGCTGCCGCCGGGTGAAGCAGCACGCCAGTCCGGCAACGCAGGCGAGTTGAAGGGCGCGCTGAAGAGCGCGGTCTTCAGCGGCGCGCTGGCGGGCGGGGTCGGCGCGGGACTTGGCGCCGCGGTGGGCTCGGCGTTTGGTGCGGCGGGTAGCGGTGCGATCGTCGGCAGCGCGTACGGCGCGGGTTACGGGATGCTGCACGGCGCCGAGCGCGGACAATCGCGGGCCGACCAGCAGGCCAATCAGCAAATCGAAGCGTTGTCGCTCAAGCCTGAGGAAGTGCGCAAGGATTTTACCGTGAGCGGCTACGTGTTCTTTCCCAAGGGCCACTATCAGCAGGTTGAGATGCTATTGGTCGATCGCGAGACGGGAGACACCCAGGTCGTGCGCGAACCGTGGCACTGACCAGCCTCCTAACTAATGGTTGCGAATGCGCTAGCGCGTCGAACAGAAAAGAGGCGGGCGCCGCATGCGGCCCCGCCCTCAGTTCGCGACTCTTCGGAATCTACAGCAGCGACGACAAGATAACGATCGCGCCCTGCCCTGCGCCCTTTTCGGCCGGATCGCAAATTACGATCTTGTGTCCGACGAACTTCAGGTCAGTCGGATCCATCAGGCCCGACGCGAACGGACGCGCGATGCTCTTCTCCACGCGATAAACCGTGCCGTCGCGATCGTTGTCGTTGTCGGCGGCGAACTTGCCAATGTCGGCGATCATAAGCTCGTCACCGTACGAGCCAAAACCCGACGGCGACCACGCGAAGCCCGACGGGCGGACAAATCCGACCAGGTACACGTCGTCCTTGAGCTTGCCGTCGGCGCCGACGATTCCGATTCGGCCAACCTTCGCCGCACCGCCGACCTTCGGACGCATCCCGACCAGCATCAGGCCGGGCGCCTTCGGGTCGCTGGCGGGTGCGAAACGAATCGACCAGAGATCGAACGCGATCGGTTTGTCGTAGGTGCCAAACACGGCGGCCTTGCCCGACCCGTCGATCGCGTAGATGGTCGAGTTATCGCTGGTCGCGGCGTAGAGCTTGCCCGCGAAGGGCGTACCGCTCGCGCCGAATTCCAGATCGCGGCATCCGCTGGCCACGCCGCCGGCGTCGGGCAGTTTCGCGAACGTGCTGACGCCGCCCGATTTGTCGATGAGCTCGACCTCGCACGGCGCCTTCGCGTCGCCGCTGGAGGCGAGCACGAAGACGTTGCCCTCGTTGGAGCCGAATCCCGCGGGACCGACGGCTACTCCCGCCGGACTCTTGATCTTCGATTTGCCCGCAAGCTCTGTAACCTTGCCCGCCATCGTAACGCCGAAGACTCCGCCTGCCTGATCGGACACCACCAAGCTTCCGCCCTTGTCCTGCAGAAAGTAGGGCGCCGTGATGCCGGGCGACTTGAGCGCCTTGATCTCGTACGGAACCTCGACGTCGAGGCCCTTGCCCGCGGCGCGCGCGATTGAATTTGTCACGCCGGCGGTCGCGGCGATCGTGAGCATCGCGGCTCCCGTTGCGGTTGCGAAAAGTGGAAGCCTACTTTTTCTTTTCAAGGAGTTCATCAAGCGCCTCATTGACCAGGTATTTTTCGTTGGGATCGCGGTCATCCAATTCCGACTTGCGCCGCGAAACCCATTCGGCAAGCCCCACCGTCGCTGCTTCGTTCGGATTCGATATTCCCATGGCCGCCGCCACGCGCATCAAACTCGCGTAAAGCTCGTCGGGCAGGTCGATTTGAATCCGCTTTCCCGCCATTGTTCGCCCTTCCATATAGTCTTAGGTCCCGCCGGTCGTCAAAATGAATTCCGACGTGCCATCGTCAATCAAATACGCAGGCGCCGTGGTCGAGTACCTGGACCAGGGACGGCTCAAGGCCGGACTGGTGGTGCGCGAGCAGGAGCGGCATCTCGCGGTCGTCGATTCTGCGGGCCGCGAAAAGATGGTGCAGCGCGATTTGGTGCTGATGCGCCATCCGGAGCGCCGCGCCGATCGTCAGAATGTCGCGACGGTGCTGGCCGAGCTCGAGCGCGAGCGCGTCGCGCTGGCGGCCGAGCTCGACCTGCAGCTGCTGTGGGAAGTGGCGCAGGAGCAGAATCGCAGTTTTTCGGCGGACGAGCTGGCGGACCTGTTCTTCGGCCGGCGCTCCACTGCCGGTGCGTCGGTGATGCTGGAGGCGCTGCTCAACGATCGGATCTATTTTGTCCGCCGGCACATGGACTTCATGCCGCGCACGCCGGAGCAGGTGGAGCGGCTGCGAACTCAGAACGACCGAATTCGCGCGCGCAGCGAAGACTACCGCGCGTTTCAGAAGCACTTGCGCGACGTCCTGAACGGCGCCGATACACTCGCAACCGCCGACACTGCCGCAATTGTCGAAGAGCTGACGCGCTACTTGAAAAATCCGCACACGCGCGGTCGTGAATTGACGCAGATGCTCGTGCACGCGGCGCCGGAAGTCGATCCCGCGGAAGCCGCGTTCGAAATTCTGGAGCGCCTGGGGGCGCATCCGCGCGTGCCGCGCTTCGCGTGCATCGCGGGTCTCAAGGACGAATTCAGCGACGCCGCGATGAAGGAAGCGGGCGAGATCGCGCAGGCGCCGCGCGAGCTGCGCGACGGCGGTTACGCAATCACGATCGACGACGACGACACGGTCGAAGTGGACGACGCGCTCAGCTGCGAGTCGCTTGCCGACGGTGGATTTCGCGTGCGCGTGCATATCGCGCTGGTCGCCGACTTCGTGAAGAAGGGCGGCGCGATGGACCAGGAAGCGGCCGCGCGCGCGACCACCGTGTATCTGCCGGAAACGACAATCCGGATGCTGCCGGATACGATCTCGTGCCGCGCCGCGAGCCTGACTGCCGGTGAAACGCGCCCCGTACTGACCACCGACGTTACGCTTTCGGCCGAGGGCGAGCTGCTCGACGCGTCGATCTATCCGGCACTGATACGCATCAGCCAGCGGCTGGACTACGACCAGGTCGACGCGATGCTGGCAAGCGGCGCGACCGATACCGACGCCGCCGCGACTATCGCGAGGCTGCATACCGCCGCGTCCAAACTGCGCGAGCGCCGCCGGATGGCAGGCGCGTTGCTGGTGCAGCGTCGCGACGCCAAGGTGCGGGTGCGCGACGGCGAAGTCGAGATTCGAGTGCTGGACAGCGCGTCGGCGGGACGCACGCTGGTGGCGGAGTTCATGGTGCTGAGCAATTTCGTGGCGGCGCGTTACGCAGCGATGAATCGAATCCCAATAATCTACCGCGTGCAGCCGCAAAGCGGAGGCGACCTTGCGTCACAGCGGCCGCGCCTTTCGCTGCATCCGGAGTACCACGCGGGCATCGGGCTCGACTATTACGCGCAACTGAGCTCGCCGATTCGCCGCTATGCCGACCTTGTCTTGCAGCGCCAGCTGCTCGGGGCGCTGTCGAATCAGCCGGCGCAGATTTACAACGTCGATGAGCTTCTGACGGTGCTG
>DASQHV010000333.1:0-2126 GCA_035631915.1 Candidatus Acidiferrales bacterium
ACGATGCCGGCTGCCGGCATTTCGCTGGCCGACAAAATTGCGATTAACCAAGCGCTGCTCAAAGCCGGCGCGTCGATTCGCGAGCTAAACGCCGTCCGCAAGCATCTCTCGGCCGTCAAGGGCGGGCGGTTGCTCAATCGATGCGGCGGCGCATGCGTGCTCGGCCTGATACTGTCCGACGTGCCCGGCAGCGACCTGGCGACAATCGGCTCCGGCCTGACCGCGTTTGACGGAAGCACCTACGGCGACGCGGTGACGGTGCTGAAGCGGCGCAACGTGTGGGGACGCGCGCCTGAAGCGGTTCGCGAATTCCTGGAGCGCGCGGTTGCGGGCGAATTTCCGGAGACGCTGAAGCCCGACGATCCGCTCCTGGAGCGCGTGACCAACGTGATAGTCGGCGACAACACGCTCGCGCTCGGACAAATCGAGACTGCGGCGACAGCGATGGGATATCATCCGCGGCGCTGGAAGGAGATCAATCGCGAGGCCAACGACGTCGGCCGCGCGCTCGCCGAGCATCTTTGCGGAATACAGGACGCGCGGGTATGTGTCGTCGCGGGCGGCGAGCCGGTGGTGACCGTGCGCGGCAACGGCCGCGGCGGACGCGCGCAACAATGCGCGCTGGCGATGAGTATCGAGCTGGCGAAGAGTTGCACAGGCCGGCGAATCTGCGCGCTGTTCGCCGGCACCGACGGAATCGACGGGCCGACCGACGCGGCCGGCGCGTTCGCGTCGCCGACGGTGGTCGCGCGGGGCGCCGCCGCCAGCGTCGATGCGGCGGTGGCGCTGGCTCGCAACGACGCCTACAACTTTTTTCGCGCGTCGGGCGATCTGCTAATCACAGGACCGACCGGGACCAACGTCAGCGACGTCTTCATCGGACTGGTCAGCTATTAGGCCCGCGCGAACCTCGCTGTGGTGAAGAAGAAAACAAGGGAAGTCACGCTGATTGCGGGCGACGGCGTCGGCCCGGAAGTGACGACGGCGGCGGTGGCAGTGATCGCGGCGACGGGTGTGAAGCTGGATTGGGATCGACAGGCGGCCGGGATGAACGCGTTTCGCCGCTACGGAACGCCGGTGCCCGACGCGTTGATCGAATCGCTCAGGCACACGCGCGTCGCGCTGAAGGGCCCGCTGGAGACGCGCGTCGCCGAGGGCTGGCGCTCGATCAACGTGCATCTGCGGCGCACCTTCGACCTCTACGCGAACCTGCGCCCGACGATGAGTTTCGCCGGAGTGCACACGCCGTTTCGCAACGTGGACCTGGTCGTCGTGCGCGAGAACACCGAGGACCTGTACTCGGGAATCGAGCACCAGGTTGCGCCGGGCGTGGTCGAGAGCGTCAAGGTGATCACGGCTCGTGCGTCGCGGCGGATTGCGCGGTTTGCGTTCGAGTACGCGGTGCGGCATCGGCGCAAATCGATCACCGCGATTCACAAAGCGAACATCATGAAGCTGTCGGACGGACTGTTCCTGAAGTGTGCGCGCGCGGTCGCGGCGGACTTTCCCAAAATTCGATACCAGGAGCAGATCGTCGATGCGGCATGCATGCGGCTGGTGACTCATCCGGAGTCGTTCGACATGCTTCTGCTGGAAAATCTCTACGGCGATATCGTGTCCGACCTGTGCGCCGGGCTAGTCGGCGGCCTGGGGCTGGTGCCGGGCGCGAACTATGGCGACAAGGGCGCGATCTTCGAGGCTGTGCACGGCACGGCGCCGGATATCGCGGGCAAGGGCGTCACGAATCCGATCGCGATGATCCTGTCGAGCGCGATGATGCTCGACTACCTGGGTCACCCTGCGGCCGGCGAGAAGATTCGCGCGGCCACCGGCGCAGTGTTGCGCGCGGGCAATGTTCTGACGCGCGACGTCGGTGGCAGCGCGTCAACCACGGAGATTACCGACGCGATCATCCGCGCCATGTCGAGGGTGTAGCGGCGCAAGTGTGGCGTCCTCTCTTTCGCGGGATTTCGGCATCCGATAAAAGTCAGCGCTATGGCAAACCCGCTGAAACCGGAGGATCTCGCCGCGCGCATTCCCCCCGGTCAGACTCTCACCGACAAATTTCCGGTCCTGAGCTACGGACCGACGCCGCCGTTCAACCCCAAGACCTGGGACTTCAGGGT
>DASQHV010000334.1:0-2322 GCA_035631915.1 Candidatus Acidiferrales bacterium
GCAGCCCGCGCGACTCTTTGCGCGCCATCGCCGACTTCACGATCAACTCCGCGACCTTCGCCAGGTTGCGCAACTCGATCGTGTCGGCGTCGAGCAGATGGTCCCAGTAGTAGCCGTGGATTTCGTTCTTGACCAGCTCGATCCGGCTGAGCGCCCGCTCCAGGCGCCGATCGCTGCGCACGATTCCCACGTAGTTCCACATCAGGCGCCGAATCTCGTCCCAGCTCTGTGTGATCATCACGCGCTCCTCGCTGGGGATCGCGCGTCCGGGGTCCCACTCAGGAAACTCCGGGGGCGCGCCGGCCCGCGACTCGACGATTTCCCGCGCCGACGCATGCGCGCGCCGGCCCATCACCGCCGCCTCCAGCAGGGAGTTCGACGCGAGGCGGTTCGCGCCATGCAGTCCCGTCATCGCAACTTCGCCCGCCGCGTACAGGCGCGGAATCGTGGTGCGCCCGTCAAGGTCGGTCTGCACGCCGCCGCACATGTAATGCGCCGCCGGCACCACCGGAATCGGCCCGCGCGTCAGGTCGTAGCCAAAGCTCAAGCATCGCTTGAAGATATTCGGGAACCGGCGCCGGATGAAATCCGCCTCGCGATGGCTCAAATCCAGGTGCACGTAATCGAGTCCCAGCCGCTTCATCTCCGAGTCGATCGCGCGCGCCACCACGTCGCGCGGCGCCAGCTCGGCGTCGGGATGGTAGCGCTTCATGAACGGCGTGCCGTCGGGCAGCTTCAGAATCGCGCCCTCGCCGCGCAGCGCCTCCGAGATCAGGAACGACTTTGCCGCGGGATGGAACAGGCAGGTCGGATGGAACTGGTAGAATTCCAGGTTCGCCACCGCCGCTCCCGCCCGATACGCCATCGCGACGCCGTCGCCCGACGCGATATCCGGGTTGGTCGTGTACAGGTACACCTTGCCGGCGCCGCCCGTCGCGAGCATCGTCGCCCGCGCGATCACTTTGCGGATCTCATGCGTCGTGCGGTCCAGCGCGTACACGCCCCAGCATGCGCCGGGTTTGCCTCCCGCCGGCGACTCGACGAGCAGATTGATCGCGACGTGATTCTCCAACGTGCGGATATTCGGCTGCGCCGCCGCCGCCGCGGTCAGCGCGCGCATGATCTCGCGGCCCGTCAGATCCTGCGCATGCAGAACGCGGCGATGACTATGACCGCCTTCCTGCCCCAGGTCGTACTCGACTTCGCTGTCGTCCGTATGATCCGGCTCGACGCGGGTGAAGCGTGTCCCCAGCCGAATCAGCTCGCGCACCGCCGCAGGTCCCTCGCGCACAATCGTCTCGACGGCGGCGCGATCGCACAGGCCAGCGCCGGCGCGCAGCGTGTCCTCGACGTGCGACTCGAATGTATCGTCGACGCTCCATACGCTCGCGATTCCGCCTTGCGCGTACGCGGTGTTCGCCTCCGAGCTGCCGGCCTTGGTCAGGACTGTCACGGTGCCGAACTCGGCCGCCTTGATCGCAAACGTCAGGCCGGCGATACCGCCGCCAATCACCAGGTAGTCGCTGAACAGTTGCGGGTTGTGCTTCATCAGGTGGCCTCGGGCGCGGTGAAATCCGTAGTTGTGTCAAAATGACGCTACTAAACAAGCACGCGGCCAGTCAAGGAGATCGCGTCTTGCTGATTTGCCCCACCGCATCGTTTAACTTATTCTCGATCTGCAGCTCGCGCGCGTTGATTCGCAACGCCATGGACATTCCAGTGCCGATGACGCCGCCAAATCTGGTCACGCTCTTTCGCATCGCGACGGCGCCGATTCTTATCTTGATAATGATGCACACGGGGCCCGTCGCGTCGTGGGCGGCTGCCGGCGTGTTCTTCGTCGCGTCGGTCAGCGATTTCTTCGACGGCTATCTCGCCCGCAGCTACGATTCCGTGAGCACGCTCGGCAAATTCCTCGATCCTATGGCGGACAAGCTGGTCGTTACCACGGCGCTGATTATGTTGGCCGGGATGGCTCGCGCGCCGCACGTGCCGGCATGGATAGTCGTGGTGCTGGTCACGCGCGAGATCATGGTGACGGGACTGCGTGCGGTGGCCGCGGCCGAGGGACTGATCGTCGGCGCCGAGGAGCTCGGCAAGTACAAGATGGCGTTGCAGTCGATCGCGATTCACGGCCTGCTGATTCACTACACCTACCTGCACGTCGACTTTTTCGCGGCCGGAATGTTCATCCTGTGGCTCGCGACGGGCGTCAGCGTATGGTCCGGCGTGGACTACTACGTCCGCGTCGTCGCGGCGCTGCGTCCCAAGCCGGCGTCGTCGCCAAACAAGCGGGCCGTCGTTTGACGGAAATTGAAATGG
>DASQHV010000335.1:0-6669 GCA_035631915.1 Candidatus Acidiferrales bacterium
CGCCGGGCGGCCCGGTGCGAATCCGCTATGAGAACGACGAGTTCGTCATCCCCGCGGCCGACGCTTGTCTCGTGCCGATCGTGCACAGCTCCGCCGAAGAGCTCGCGCGTTATATCTGGGACGAGTTGGCGGCGGCGCTCGGCGCCCGCGGTGCGCTGGCGGAAGTGACGTTGATGGAAGTGTCGGTGGCGGAAGGACCGGGTCAGTCGGCGCACTATCGTAGCGAAGTCTCCGGCAAGTAGCCGCTCACCGCAGTCTGAACATCTATCATCTATATAGTCGCGATCGCGATGCTGCCGGCGTCGACGATTCGACGAGCGCAAACATGCGCGCGTCGGCAAAGGTTCTCCGCGTAACAAATGTTTGACTTGCGTTAGGCTACGCTGTTCACCCGCAGTCTGTGCCCTGTCAACCGCGCGTCCGGCGTGAGACGATTGCGCAAACGCGTACGACTTTTCACTTCTGTGACCGAAGCGGAGCGAAGTTACGTTGCAGACCAGGTCCGCGGATTTGCCGTTCACAATCGGGAAGCTCCTGATTGGCGAGCATCCCGCGATGGCCAAGTTGCGCGCGCTGATCGAGCGCGTTGCGCCAAGCCAGGTGACGGTGCTGGTCACGGGCGAAAGCGGCACCGGCAAGGAAGTGGTCGCGCGTGTAATTCATGCGCTGTCACCGCGCCGCGTGCAGCCGTTTGTGCCGGTCAACTGCGCCGCAATCCCGCACGACCTGCTCGAGTCCGAGATGTTCGGGCATGAGCGCGGCGCGTTCACGGGCGCGGCGGGCGCGCGTCACGGACTGCTGGCGACGGCGGATCGCGGCACGATTTTTCTCGACGAGATCGGCGAGATGCCGCGCGGGTTGCAGGCCAAGCTGTTGCGCGTGCTGGAGGACGGACTGGTGCGTCCGGTCGGATCCGATCGCACCACCCACGTCGACCTGCGCCTTATCGCTGCCAGCAACGTCGACCTGGCCAAGGCGGTCGAACGCGGCGTCTTTCGCGAGGATCTCTTCTACCGCCTCCAGGTTGTGCCGATCGTCATCCCGCCGCTGCGCGAGCGCCGCTCTGATATCCCGCTGCTGATCGAGCACTTCCTGGACCGCATCCGCGAGCGCGCGCCCGGGCGCCCCATCTCGATCAGCCGCGAGGCGATGGTGGCGTTGTGGTCGTACGACTGGCCCGGCAACGTGCGCGAACTGGAGAACATGATCGAACGGCTGGCGATCATGTGCGAGAACTCGATAATCGACACGCCGATTCTACCCGAGACGCTAACGGCCGGGACGCGGCCGATGACGGCGCAAGTTCCGCTCCAGCTGAATGGCAACGGGGTGAACCTCAACAACTTGGTACGGGAATTGGAAGGTAGATTGATAAACGACGCGCTCAAGCAGACTGGAGGAAACAAGCAGGCGGCGGCGCGCCTGCTGGGGCTCAAGCGGACGACATTTTCCGCCAAGCTGCGGCGGTGCGGCGTGATAGCGGCGACGTCTTCCGACGACGGCGACGAAGCGTAGCCGCGCAAGGATTGGTATGGACGAAGCAATCAGACTGCCCCAAATCATGGTCGTCGACGATGATCAAGATACCGTCGCAATCCTGGCCCGCCATCTCCAGCGCGAGGGCTTCGTCGCAATTGAGGCCAACTCCGGCGCCCAATGTCTCAAACTGGTTCATGAGAACGAAATCGACGTCATTCTGCTTGACCTGATGATGCCCGAAATGGACGGCTTCCAGGTGGTCCGCGCGCTGAAAAACAGTCCCGTCACCGCCGACATTCCCGTCATCATGATCACCGCCCGCGACGACCTTGACGCGCGCGCCGAGGGGATGCGCCTCGGCGTCAGCGACTTCCTTGCGAAGCCGGTGTTCCGCCGCCAGCTGGCCGGACGGGTGCGTGCACAGCTCGAAGTCGTCGAGACCGCGCGCAACGCGTCGGCAACGCTTGATCGCCTCGAAGCGGCGAAAGGCCGCTCGTCCTAGACGCCGGGCGCGGCGGGTCTGCCCCTGCTGCCGGCGCCAACTCGGGTTGTCCCAATTTGTCATTCTGAGCGGAGGCGTGTGTCTGTGACACGCCGGAGTCGAAGAATCCCGGCGCGTGATCTTCCGCGCGTTCCGCAATTTGATTCGAAGCCGCCCCTGCCGCAATTTCCCGGCTGCATTGCGAACCCCTCGGGCGTTCCACTACACATTAGAGTTCACGGATCGATCGTGATGTTTGCGCGCGACGTTCGCGCAATTTGGCGACCGATCGCGCGCAATATCTTTCGGGTCGAGCACGAGGAGGTCGCGATGGACGACGGGACCGCGAAAACTGAAACCAAGCCAATCGCCGCGCTCGCCTACCTGGGATTTTTCGTAACCGGGATCCTCTTTCTCTACGTCGAGCCGTTCAACCAGGACGACTTCATCCGCTTCCACGCGCGCCAGTCGATCGGATTCTCGGTCGCGTGGTTCGGCGTCTACATCGTGCTGACGGTGTTCAAGGCGGTGATGCCTGGTCCGATGAAAGGACTGGTCGGCGTGCTCGAAACGATGATCGATCTCGGCATCGCCGTGTTCTGGGTAATCCTGATGCACAAGGCGTACAACGGCGAGCGCTACCGGATTCCCGAGCTGGCCGACATCGTCGACAATATCGCCAACACCAGCGCGCGCTGAACGACCGATTTATTTTTCGCCGTCGGATTGCGGCGTCGAGTCGGAAGGCGCGGGCGGCGGCGTCTGCGCCTGGATGTTCGCCATCCCCAGCGTCGCAAGATGCAAGCTCGGTTCGCGGTTGATCGCGTCGAGCACGCGGCGCGAAACTTCGTCCGCGATTTGCGCGGCCGCGCGCGTCTCGGCGGGATAGCGAACCGTCATCTCGAGTCCCGACGGGCTGATGCTCAGCCAACTCTGCGGCTTGGGCGTTTCGAGCACCAGGTTGAGATCGCGCTCGAGGTTGCGGTAGTCGCGCGTCACGCGATCGCGATAGCGCGCATAAACCTGGTCGACCGAGTCGAGCAGGCGCTTCTCGGCGAGCCGGTAATCGCAGTCGGCCGCCAGCGTCAGGTGCACTTCGTTCCACACGAAGCTGGTGCCCGGCGCCTGCTTGAAGAAATTTCCGCTCGGCTGAAACACGATCGCGTTGCTGAAGACGACCACCCGGCCGGTGGGCTGCGGATGCGCGCCGGTGCCGCCCAGCTCCATCAACGACAGCTTGACCAGGCCGATATCGATGACGTCGCCGGTCACGCCGCTGATCTGAACCCGGTCGCCGGCCTTGATTCCAAAGCGGCCGATCAAAAAGAAGTAGCCGGCGATCGACAGGATCACGTTTTGCAGCGCCACCGCGATTCCGGCGGCGGCAAAGCCCAGCACGGTCGCGGCCGAACCGATCTCTTCGGAAAAATTGACGATCACCACGGCCACCGCGATTAGCCCGAGCACCAGGCGCCGCGCGGCCATCACCTGCCCGCGCCGGCGGACGTCCTGCACGTAGCGGTTGGTCAGCCATCGCCACGCGAGCGCGCCAAGAAAGATCAGCGCGAAAATTGCGCCGAGCGCGACGAGGCGCAGCGCCAGGCTTCTTACGTCGGCGGCGGCGCGCTGCGCGATCGCGCCATGCCAGCGCGCGAGGTTGCGGTCGTAGAGCTGGAGCAGGACGATCTGCTTGGAGAGCGGCAGCGTCGCGGCGGTGGCGAGCTTGTGCTGCTCGAGCAGCGCCTCGAACGCCTGCTTGCGGTCGCGCAGCGCGGCGACGTCCGCCGCTGTCGTGCCGCTCGCAAGCTCGTTTCCGCGCTGATCGATCGTCTGCAGCAGGCGGAGCATCGGCGCGCGCACGCTCGTCGCCCGCGTGGCAAGCGCATTCGTCAGCTTGGCGGTTTCGTCCAGCGTCTCCTGCTTGCGGCCGAGCGCGAACAAATCTTTGACCAGCCCGAAAATCCCCGACGGCTGCGAAACCGCGGGCGCCACGCCCGCGTCGACGGCGCCGGCCGGCGGGCGCTTCGAGTTCAGGTCGCTGTCGGGAACCGAGCGCTCGAGCTCGTCGATTTGACCCAGCAAGCCGCCGGTCTGCTCGGGCGACGCGCTTCCGCTCTCGAATTGCAGCATCGCCGTAACTGCGTCGGAGCGCGCCTGCGCAAGGTCAAGTTCGCTCAGCGCGGTCGCCAGTTCCGAGCCGACCGCCGTGCGTGTGCGGCCGGTCGCGGGTGCCAACCGCGCTTGCAGAGCCTTGATCCGCGCCTGCAGAGCCGCGACTTCCGCGGCGGCGGCATTCGACTTTTGCTGCAGGTCCGCCAGCCCGGGCATCTGCGGAGAGCGCGCCTGTAGGCCGGGCGCGGCGCCGCCGCCGTTGGTGCTCTTGGCTATGAAATCGGCTTGCGCCCGCGCATACGCGAACGCGAGCGTGAGAATCTCATGCGCCATCTGCCGGTTGTCGGCGAAGAAGAGCGTTTCCTCAGGCTCGCGCACCAGGCCCGCTTCGACGCCGAGATGGCGATACCAGTTGATCGTATCGCTCAGGTACGAGATCACGGTTTGCGGATCGGTCGGCGCGACGGATGACGTGACGCGCGGGGCCGTCGCCGTCGCGCTTGATGCGGTCGCGTGCGCGGAGGCGGTCGTCGACGCAGAGGATGCGGCTGGTGGCGTCGATGAGGGAGTCTGAGCGATTGCGCGAGTTACGAAAAAAATCGCAATCGACATCAGAACGGCAAGCGAACGGACGAGTGCAAATCCGATGCGGTCGCGTGGAAGAGCGGTCTTGCGGCGATGAGGCATGGCGCAACGGATGAATCCGCGATTCATCGACAATCATTCAATCGTAGCCGGTGCGGAGGAGAAAAACGAAACGCGGAAATTGAACGCGGGGCGCGAGCCCCGCGTTTCTTTCTTACTGCGCGAGGTCGGCGTAGCGCGCCGGCGGTGTCCATGGCGTCGCGAGCGCGTCGAAGCCGGCGAGCAATTCGTCCAGGTCCTTCACCTTGGCCGTCTTGATGATCACGTCGCGGACCATCACGGGCCGCTCGACGATCCGCTGGCGGAGCATCACGCGCAGCGTCCGCTCCGCCAGATCGTCGACGACCTTGCGCCCGGCGATCGTCTTGCCGTCGAGCGTGACGAGCGTGCGCGCCTGGATTTCCGACAGCGCGGTACGCAGGTACTCGACGTGCGGCGATTCGTCCGAGCGGATGAAGCGAACCAGGTCGGCGGCCTCCGTCGGCGCGTCGGACACCGTGGGATCGGACAGCACTTCCTCCGCCCACGCAAAGGTCGCGGCGGCGAAGACTTCGATCGCGAGCACGTTGACCATGAAGCGAATCAGGCGCTCGACCGGCTCGCCGAGTTCGGGAAACATCGCGGGCGGCTGCGCGGGGCCGCGCCGCGCCATGATACCGGCGTAGATCTCCGGCGAGATTTCAGGATTCGAAAGCGCCGCGTCGCGCGCCGCGTTCCACATCTGGCGATGGCCCCCCTCCTCGGTCCATCCCGCCTCGTCACGCGCGTGCGCCTCGAACAGGCCCGACGCCAGATGAGCCAGCGCGGTGCCGGTCGTGTCCTCGCGGATAAAGCTTTTCAGCGGCGGCACCGGCAGCTCGCGGATCATCGCGCCGAAGCCCTCGACGATTGCGATTTCGGTCAGCGTCCGCACCATCGGCTCGCGCACGCCCGCGCGAAGCAGGTACTTGGCCTGCGCCGGATTCGGCACCTGCGGCGCGATCGTGTCGGCCGGAATCTCGAATAGCGGCGTGCCCGAGGTCCGCACGTGCTGCGCCTGCCAGGCCGCGATCGCGGGCACCCGAAACAGCGTGCGCGGCGAGCGGTAGTGGCCGTCGGCGTCGAAGCCGCCATGGCATCGCACGCCGCCAACGATCAGCGGCTCGCGCGTGGGAACGTTGGCAAGTATTTCTTCGGTGGTGAAGTTGAGCTTGGATTGATCCGGCATCCGCCTAACATACGTTAGGCCCGCCGAATGAGTCAACGCCGGCACGGCGCGGCCGCCGCTCCGATCTTCAGGTCAACTCGGCGCGGCGGCGCGTCAGGATCAGTGCGGACGCGAGCGGGACACCCAACCCGACCGCGAGCAGTAAAAGCCTGACAAGCGCACTGCCGCCGCTTGCCTCAGCATTTTTGAGATTGAACAGGATCGAATTCAGGAGCACGTACACAAAATAGACATCGCCGAGCGGCATCGCATACTTCTTCATCCTCCAGATTCCGGCTGCGTACGCGACCAGGATCAGACCGAACAGTGGCCCCAGGATCGCGTTTTCCAGTCCGCTCGTGCGGGTGCCGAGGAAAACAAAACCAGTTTGTGCGTTCGCGAGAACAGGTTTCAAGAAATTCGAAACGGCGAGCAGTCCGAACAGGATTGCGAAGATGGTCAGCGCCGCGCCTCGTGGATGCTGTTCCATACGTTCCTACGTCAGAACCTCTGCAAGGTAGGCCGAAGCGCTCAGGGGTTTCCAGTCTTCGTGGGTCAAACCTCGGCAGAGTCTGAGCCGCTCGTCTAGCGTCGGTTTCGTGCGGCTTGCTCATGCACATCGCCCACTCGCAGACCGCGCGGAAGGTCGCGCGCCGAGATTCTTCGACTCCGGCGGCCTCCGCTCAGAATGACTCAAGGCGAGAGAGACAGCCGACGACGGCAGAAAGATTTCCTCACGAGACTTCAGGGAACACTTCACACCTGA
>DASQHV010000336.1:0-1974 GCA_035631915.1 Candidatus Acidiferrales bacterium
CCCCCGCTTTCGTTCCGTCCTGTTCATCTGCGCGGCCAATACCGCGCGCAGCGTGATGGCGGAGCATATTTTGCGGCGCGAGCTCGACGCGCTCGACTTCGACCATCAAATCACGATTACGTCGGCGGGGATCGCACCCTACGCGCGCGACGGCGCACTGGTCTCGCTCGACACGCGGATGGCGTTGCGCGACGTCGGCATCCATCTCGGCGACGAGGCCACGTCCACCGACTTGAAGCGGCATCCCGAGCTGCTCGAGGACGCCGACGTGATCATCGCGATGACGGAGTTGCAGGCGCGCGAGCTGGTCGAGCGCTTTCCCGCCGCCGGCGGGCGCCCGGTGTTCACGCTGCGCTCGTTCGCGGGCGAGGCCGGCGACATCGACGACCCCTACGAGAAGGGCGACCAGGTGTTCGCCGCGTGCCGCGAAGAAATCCATCGGCTGATCCCAAGCATCATCGACAATCTGTTCCATCGCTAGCGCGAGTCTCATGAAAGGTGCGCCCGCTCAGACTCCGCAGGTCAGCTTGGCGAAGCTGTTCAGGGTGTTCCTCTATATCGGCGCGACCAGTTTCGGCGGGAGCGTGATTGCGTATCTGCGCGACCATCTGGTTTCACGCCATAAGTGGCTCGACGAAGATCAATTCCTGGCGGCCTATGAGATCGGTACGACCGTCCCGGGCCTGATTGCCACCAATGTCGCGGTGATTGTCGGCAGCCATCTGTGCGGAGTGAGAGGGGCGATCGCCGCCGCGGTCGCGATGACGGTTCCCGGCGCGATCTTCGTGTTTATCCTGGGACTCCTGTACGAGCAGTTCAAAAGTAATCCGGAGGTGGGCGCGGTGCTGAGCGGGGTGGGCGCGGCCGCGGTCGGGCTAATTTTTGCGACGACGCTGCAAATGGGCGCACGGGCAATCGAGAAGTGGCACGACTGGATCATTCTGATCCCGGTGTTCGTGGTCGTCGGGATTTACCATATTTCGCTGGTCCCGGTGCTGGTGGTGCTGGTACCGATAGCGATCCAGCTCAATCGCCCCGAGGCGAAGGAACTCGCCGCGTATCACGCGCAGCGGGCCGCCTATCACGCGCAACTGGCCGAGCATCACGAGGGAGTCGCCGCGCGCCATCGCGAGGCCGACGCCACTACGGAGTCGTCGTCATGAGCAAGCTGGTCAGCCTGGTCAACGTGTTCGCGTTGCTGTCCATTCTCGCGGTCGGCGGCGGTACGGCGGTGCTGCCGCAGATGAAGCACGAAACGGTCGCGACCCGTCAATGGCTGAGCGCCGAACAATTCACCGACATCTACAGCCTCGGACAACTCGCGCCGGGGCCCAACATGAACATGGTGGACGTGATCGGCTACCGCGTGGCGGGAATCCCGGGAGCGATTCTGGTGTTGCTGGCCTTCTATCTACCGTCGTGCACGCTGGTCTTCGCCGTCGGCAAGATCTGGGACCACTTCGAGGGCTCGCCGTGGCGGGAAGCGGTCAAGCGTGGGATGGCGCCAATCACGATCGCCTTGATGATGTCCGGTGTATACGCGATCGGTCGCACGGCGACGATTAATTTCAACCACTCGATGCGCCACAATCTGACCACGGTCGCGATCACGACGGTCGTGACCGCGATCCTTCTCATCCGCCACGTCAACATGGCGTACCTGATCCTGGCCGGCGGCGCGATTGGATGGTTCGCACTGCGTATGGTCTGAGGGGTTCATAAGACCCGGAAAACCGGTGCCCGAACAGGCTTCGCGCTGTGGCAGGCGCGTAGAATCGGCCAGTCCTGTTTCGAGCGATCCAAACGGAGGCTCGGTGACAGTTCCCTCCGATACCCAGCAGACAAATCCGACCCGCGAACTTGCAGCGATCATGTTCAGCGACGTGGTCGGCTACACCGCGATCATGGGCCGCGACGAGCAGGCGGGGTTGCGCGCGGTGCGCGATCATGGCGCGCGCTTCAATCCTTCGCGTC
>DASQHV010000337.1:0-3342 GCA_035631915.1 Candidatus Acidiferrales bacterium
ATCACGGGCGCGGGCAAGGCGTTCTCGGCCGGGCAGGATCTCAAGGCGGCGGCGCGCGGCGACATGGGCGCAAGCAAGAAGCGCGGCGGCTTCGGAATCATGGGGCAGCCGCCCGCGAAGCCGGTTATCGCCGCGGTCGAAGGCCATGCCGTGGCCGGCGGACTCGAGCTATGCCTCGCGTGCGATTTGATCGTCGCGGCGCGCGACGCGCGGATGGGCGTGCCGGAGGTTCGCCACAACCTGGTTGCAGTCGGCGGAGCACTGTTCCGATTGCCGAAGCGAATTCCATATCACGTCGCGATGGAACTGGCGTTGACCGCCGAGACTCCGACCGCCGAGTTCTTTCATCGCTTCGGCCTGGTGAACCGGCTGGCCGAACCCGGTCACGCGCTCGAAGTTGCTCTAGAGCTGGCGGAGCGGATTCTCAAGAACGGGCCGCTTGCCGTTGCCGCGTCGAAACAGATCTTGCAGCGCAGTGGCCAGTGGACCGAAGCGCAGGCGTGGACCGAGCAGATGAAGATTGCGGGCCCTGCGGTTCAGTCCGAAGATACCAAGGAAGGGCTGCGCGCCTTCGCCGAGAAGCGCGAACCGGTCTGGAAGGGAAAATAGGAGCAATCCGATGGCGGAAAAAAAGTATGGCGACGTGACTGTCGCGTCGGACGGCAACGTGGCGCAAGTCGAGATTCATCGGCCGCCGCACAATTTCTTCGACGTTGAGCTGATTCGGAGCCTGTGCGACGCGTTCGAGGCGCTCGACGTCGAGCCGTCGTGCCGCGCGATCGTGCTGTGCGCGGAGGGCAAGTCGTTCTGCGCCGGCGCCAACTTCAGCAATCGCGCGCCCACCGGCGGGCAGGCCGCATCGCCGGAGCAGGGCAATCCGCTGTACTCCGAGGCGGTGCGACTGTTCCGCTGCCAGAAGCCGGTGGTCGCCGCGATTCAAGGCGCAGCAATCGGCGGCGGCCTGGGACTCGCGCTGGTCGCCGATTTTCGCGTCGTTTCGCCGGAAGCCCGCTTCGCCGCGAACTTCGTGAAGCTCGGCATCCATCCGGGCTTCGGGCTGACCCATACGCTGCCGCGGCTCATCGGCACACAGAAAGCGTCGCTGATGTTCTACACCGGCCGCCGCATCGCCGGCGAAGAAGCGCTGGCGTGGGGAATGGCCGACATGATCGCCGAGCCCGAACGTATCCGCGCCGTAGCGCGCGGCCTGGCGAATGAGATCGCGGAAAGCGCGCCGCTGGCGTTAATCTCGACGCGGGCGACGATGCGCCGCGGGTTGGCCGACGCGGTGAAGGCGCAGACCGATCACGAGTTCAAGGAGCAGGCGTGGCTGCTCCGCACCGAGGATCATCGCGAGGGAGTGAAGGCCGTCACCGAGCGGCGTCCGGGAAATTTTGTCGGCCGCTGAGCCGTCGGTGATCGAAAATCGAAGGGGCAGCCTGATCGCTCAGGCTGCCCCTATTGCATTGACGCAATTTGCGCGAATCGACTACGCGGCTTCAGACTTGAGGCCGTTCAGCTTCTTCAATTCCGGCATCACGTCGCTCGCGAACAGCCGGAGGCTCCGCTCCGCATCTTCGATCGGCATCCCGGCATAGCTGAACACGCCTGTGAAATGATCGGCGCCGACCTTCTGCCGGATGACGTCGATCTTCTCGATGCAATCCTGCGGCGTGCCCCAGATTTGCAGGTTGAGGAAGTACTCGACGGACGCGTCCTTGCCCGCGCCTTGCAGATTCTTGGCCATCGCCTCGTAGTACTCGTAGCCCTTCGCCTTGCCGAAGTGCTCGCTCGCCATCTCGTAGTGGCGCAGCGCGGTGTTCCAGTAGCCGCCGATGTACTTGACCGCCATCTCGTACGCGCGGTCGCGACTCTTGTCGCAGAAGGTCCAGCCCGCGGCAATCGTCGGCAGCGGCTCACCGCCATTCACCTGGCGGTAGATCTTGCGATACTCGCCGAGCTCCTGCGCGACGGCCTCCCACGGCTTTTGCGGGATGATCAGAATTCCGACGCCGAGCTTCGCCATGATGCGCGACGATTCCGGTGATACCGCTGCCGCGTAGGTGCGGCCCTTGAACGACTTGAACGGCTTGGGCCGGATGTCGCGGCGCGGCTGCTTGATGAACTTGCCGTCGAATTCGCAGTAGCCTTTCTCGAGTCCGTCGAGCAGCATCGTCGCCGATTCGACAAAGCGTTCGCGCGACTCGCCGAGCGGGATGCGAAAGCCGTCGAACTCGATGCGCGCGAGCCCGCGCCCGAGGCCCAGGATCATCCGCCCGTTCGACATGTGATCGACCACCGAGACCTGCTCTGCGACGCGAATCGTGTCATGCCACGGCAGCACCACGACCATCGAGCCCAGCTGAATGTGCTTGGTGCGGCCGGCGTAGTAGGTCAGGAACTGGAGCACGTCGGGACACATCGTGTAGTCGTCGAAGTGATGCTCGACGCTCCACAGCGAATCGAAGCCGAGCGGCTCGTACAGGTCGCCGATGCGCAGGTCGTCCTTGTAAACGTCGTAGTCGGATTGCTTGTTGAACGGGTTCTGGAAAATTACCGCGCCACCTACTTTCATCGTGACTGCCTCCGTGCCGTCGAGTTTGCGGTCGTCGTTATGGACGTACCGTCCCCCGCTTCAATAAGATTCAATCACATACCAACCGTTCAGGAAAATTGCAAAGTGGACGTTTCGAACGACGGAAGCGGTGCCGGCGCCTTGCGGCAGAGGAGGTTCGCGTGATCAAGGGAAGTTGTCTGTGCGGCGGAGTGCGCTTTGAAGTACGCAAGGTCGTCGGACCGTTCGAGCTGTGCCACTGTTCGCGCTGCAAGAAGGCGTCGGGCTCGGCGTTCGTCGCGGGAGTTGGCGTGATGACCGAGGATTTCACGCTGCTCGACGGCGCCGAGCTGATCGCCACCTACGACGCGCCGATCCTGCGCACTCCGCCTGCGTATCGAAATTCGTTCTGCCGGCGATGCGGCTCGCCGGTGCCGAATCCACCGCCGGGTGCGAAATGGTTCGAAATTGCCGCCGGCTTGCTCGAGGGCGATCCCGGCCTGAAGCCCGACAAGCACATCTTCGTCGAGCATCGTGCGCCGTGGTTCGAGATATCGGATAATCTTCCGCGCTACGACCTGCCTGCGCTGCTTGAACTGCGGGCGCGCGCGCCCAAGAATCCCGATCGCGCGGGAGAATGAGATGAGACGAGATATCTTCACCGAAGAACACGAGATGTTCCGCACCCAGGTGCGCCGCTTCGTCGAGGCCGAAATCGAGCCGAAGGTGCCGGAGTGGAACCGCGCCGGGATGAGCGATCGCGAGAGCTGGCGCAAGATGGGCGCGGC